>NZ_JAHWGR010000030.1:0-105910 GCF_020873825.1 Micromonospora sp. DH13 | reverse complement strand
CCCGCCACCCCGGCTGCCCCCCCCGCGACCCGCACCTCAGGCCAGCGACTTCTCCGCCCTCTCGACGGCATCCTGGGCTCGATCCCAGTCCCCGTCGAAGTGGTCCGCCAGAGCATGTAGCCACCGCTCGATGCCGAAGCCGACGCAGCTGGTGGAGACCGGGCCACCGCCAGTCAACGAGATGGAGCACCGCTCACCGAAGAACCTGTGGTGGATGTTCACGGAGGCTATCGCCATGTCCTGATAGACGTACTCGTGCTTGACCGGGACGAGCTGCTGGAAGGTGACCCGCCCGCCGGACTGGTCGTAGAAGGGGTCGGAGGCCGCGCGGCGGTGCAGTGGCAGACCGATCTCACCGGCCAGCGTGTTCAGGAACCGCTCCGAGTGATCGAGGTGGGCCCTGACCTGTTCCGGAGTTCCCAGCGCCACGACCTCGCGCATCCGGAACGCCTTGAGGCGGCGGAGCCCGTCGAAGTGGTCCTCGTTGCGGAAGCACTGCCCCAGCAGGGACACCAGCTCTCCGCCCTCGGGCACCTGCCGGTCGCGGTAGTGGAGGTACACCCCGTAACAGGCGCTGGACGGCAGCGCGAGACCCGCCGCGGCCAACGCACCGGGGCCGAACTCTCCCGAGACGGCCTCCTGCTCGATCTGGTCGGCCCCCGCGACAGCGACGTCCAGGGCCGAGGAGACGAGGGCGAGTTGGGGGAAGTTCCGGTAGACGTCGAGGGCGGCGAGGTCGCTGACCGGCAGCAGCGGCGGAACGGTCAGCGCGACGGCCCCCGATCCCCTGGCCCACTGGGTGCAGATGCGGTCCAACGTCTCGGCGAGCCGGGTCGGCTCCTCCTCGAGTGCGACGAGTCCCCCTGACACCCGGACACCTGTCTTGACGCTCATCAGCAGCTCCTTAACGTGAATGCCTCAAGGGCTGGGGAGGCCCCGCTGGCGGCACCGGGGCCGCGGGTCAACCGCCGGTCCGGCGGCGGGCCCTGCCGGGGCGGCGGCGGGCGAAGGTCGCGCGGCACGGACGGCGAGATCGTCACCCATGAATGTTGGAGGACCTTCCCGTGCTCCGCGACACTGGCTAAGGTAACACCTCAGAGGACCTGAGTAGCTGAGCGATTTCACGTCTTCACTAGGGAACGGAACACACTTTTCCATGAAAAAAAAAGGACAACTTGGCTTCCTGACCGGCACCCACGCGGTCAACGACCTGTACCAAGGTGCGATCCCCGCGATGCTGCCGTTCCTGATGGCCGAACGGCACTACAGTTACGCCGCCGTCTCCGGCCTGGCGTTCGCGGCGAGCGGCGTCTCCAGCCTGTTCCAGCCGCTGTTCGGCGTCCTGTCCGATCGCAGGCCGCGCAGCTGGCTGGTGCCGGCCGGGTTCGTCACCGCCGCCCTGGGGGTGGTCGCGGCCGGCCTGTCGGGGGACTATGTCGTCACCTGGCTCTGTGTCGCGCTGGCGGGGATCGGCATCGCGGCCTACCACCCGCCCGCGACGAGTCAGGCCCGTGCCGCCGGGGGCTCCTCGCAGCGGGCCATGAGCATCTTCTCCGTCGGCGGGACGATCGGCGGGGCCGTCGCGCCGTCACTGGTCACCCTCGTGATCGGGTCGGCGGGATTCGACGGGAGCTACCTGTTGGCGGTCCCCGCCCTGGCCATGGCGGTCTCCTGGGCCCTCAAGGGGCCATGGATGCGATGGCGCGGCTACACCGAGGCACCCCCGCTGGTGACCGGCACCTCGGCGAAGTCGGGGGCGGACGGCGCCCGACGAGCCGACGACTGGCGCTCCTTCGGCCGCCTGGTAGCCGTCGTCATCGGGTGGTCCATCCCCTTCGTCACCGTCACCTCGCTGGTGTCCCTGCATGCGCAGCGCGATCTGGGCGAGTCCGGGACGGCGGGTGCCGTCGTGCTCACCTGCTACACCGCAGCCGGGGCCGTGGGGACCCTGCTGGGCGGCTGGATCGGCGACCGGCACGGCAGGATGACCTCGGTCCGGGTCGGCTATCTGGCAGCGCTTCCCGCACTGTTCGGCGTGGCCTGGGCCCCGGCGTTTCCGGTCCTCGCGCTGAGCTCCACGCTGTTCGGCGCCGCCATGTTCGTGCCGTTCGCCGCGCAGGTCACCCTCGCGCAGGACTACCTGCCCAACCGCCCCGGCACGGCAAGCGGGCTGACCCTGGGGCTGGCCATGGCGGCGGGCGGCCTGTGCTCCCCCGCGTTCGGGTGGTTGGCCGATGCGAGCGGGCTACGCGCCGCCTTCTACGCGGCGCTCCTCGTGTTCACGGTCCCGGTCGTGCTGGCGCTCCGTCTTCCCGACCGCGTCGCGGGCTCGTCCGACACGCCGCCTGCGGACCTGGTGGAGGCGGGAAATATCAACAGCGGACAATAGAGATCACATCCGCTTCGCAATAGCGAATAATCGACCAACCCTTAGGGCGCGCGCCCGGAATATGAGATGGCCATTGAAAGTAATCACGCCACTACGTAGCGTCTTGGCTGGCCCGGAAACAGCTCCTCCCAGACATTGTCCAGGCAGACCCAAAAGGACCTGCACGGTCGAACCTGTGCGCCAAGAAGGAGAAATCCAATGAAGATCAACTGGTCTGACCACGAGGAACTCAAAGCGGAAGGGATCGCGCTGTCGCGGCGCTTCGTCTTCGGTCAGGAGATGTCCTGCCTCAAGGTGGTCGCCGACCAGTCCGGAGACCTGAACCTCCCGCCCCACTGGCACGAGAACGAGCAGTGGGTCGTGGTGACCGAAGGGTCCATCCGCTTCGTCTGCGAAGGGACGGAATACGAGCTCAACGCCGGCGACGTAGCCTACATCCCTTCCCGCAAGCGACACACGGCCACTTTCGTCGGCAAGGAGGGTGCCGTTCTCCTGGAGTTCTCCGCTCCCCCGCGCCTCGACCTCGTGCCGGGTTCGGTCGTCCCGTCGTCGATGATATTCGACCAGAACCCCCCGGAATGACTCACCGATTGTCAGCGACCACGCCGACTGGGGATCGATCGTGCGCAGCAACAGGTACGGCAGGGCACCTTCAGGAATAACAATCCACGACAGATTCGGGCAGGTCGCCCAGGAATTCCCCGACCGCAGTGCCGTCGTCACCACCGAACGAGCGGTCACCTACGCGGAACTCGCGGCCGGAGCCCGGCGGATCGCTCACCACCTGATCGGCCACGGCGTACGACCCGGCAGGTTCGTCCCCGTCGTGGCCCGCAGGTCACCCGACCTGGCCGCCACGCTGCTCGGCATACTCATGGCCGGCGGCGCGTACGGAATCCTGGACGTGAGGTGGCCGCTTCCCCGCGTCACCCGGTTGCTGCACGACATGCGACCGCCGGTCGTGCTGGCAGACGCCGCGGGCTCCGCTCGCCTCGACGAGGCGCGGCTCGACCACCTCACCTTCGAGGCCCTGGGGCGGGCCGCCCCGCCCGCACTGCCGGTCGACCTGCCCAGGGTGCCGCCGGACGCCTGCTCGACCCTCTTCTGGACGTCAGGGAGCACCGGCGCTCCCAAGGCGGTGTTGTCTCCGCACCGGGCCACCACGAGACTGTTCACCCCGAGCGCCTTCCTGGACCTCGGCGCGCACCCGGTCATGATCCACGCAGCGGCGGTCGCCTGGGACGCCTTCACCCTGGAACTGTGGGGGATGCTGCTCAGCGGCGGAACCGCCGTCGTGCACGAGGACGACCTCCTCCTGCCGCCCGCGATCCGCACCTACGTCCGGGACCTGGGCGCCACCCATCTCTTCCTCACCCCGTCGCTCTTCGACGTGATCGCGGGCGGCGGCATCGACTGCCTGGACGGTCTGCGTGCCGTGCTCCTGGGCGGAGACAAGCCACCCCCGGCGACCTGCCGGAAGCTTCTCGACACCTACCCGGGCATCGAGCTGTACAACGGCTACGGCCCCGTCGAGTCCTGCGTGTTCGCCACCGTCCACCGCATCACCGGAGACGACACGGGCAGGGCGTCCGGCATCCCGGCCGGACTTCCCGTGCCGGGCACGAGGCTGCACGTCGTCCGTGACGGCGCTCCGGTGCCGCCGGGTGAGCCGGGCGAGGTCGCCATCGCCGGGACAGGCCTCGCCCTCGGCTATCTGGACGCACCCGACCAGACCGCCTCCGCCTTCCGGCACGTCACGGTCGAGGGCACCAGGACCAGGGTCTATCTGACCGGCGATCAGGGCTGGCGGGACGAGTCGGGCGTCCTGCACTTCATCGGCCGCAAGGACTCCCAGATCAAGATCGCCGGGCATCGAATCGAACCGGCGGAAATAGAGTCGGCAGTCCGCACGCTGGGGAACGTGCGATCGGTCGCCCTTCCCATCCCCGACCGTAACGGAACGCCGCGCATCGTCCTGTTCGCCGAGAGGCCCGAAGAGGGTGTCACCGAACTGGAACTGCAAGGCCGCCTCAGGGAAACGCTGCCGATCTACATGGTGCCCGCCAAGGTGCACTTCGTCTCCTCGCTGCCACTTCTCGAGAACACCAAGATAGACAAGAAGGAGCTCTCGGCGCGCTTCGGCTACAGCCCCTGAGCGCCGGCCCGGATTCCCGAACCACGAGTGCCGAATCCTGTGCACAGGAAAGGAATCAAGACTTGAGCACGAAGAACCACACGGAGGAGAAGTTCTCCGTCGCGCTCGAATCCATCCAGAGCAAACGTCGGATCGAACGGGTCCAGGAGGCGGCGAATGCCCTCCTCGACCGCTATGCGACACAGCACCGTCCCGAAGAACGTTTGAGGCTCACCTTCGAACTCGTTCGGCGGAACCTCACTCCGGAAATTGCCATCGCCTTCGGGAGCCTGACCCTCGGCGCCGACGACTCGGACGAAACCGCCGGAGCCGGGGCCGTCCCGCCCGCGCCTTCCAATGGCTTACGCGGGAAGACGATTTTCCGCTGCAGGATCCACGGGCCCGACGGCAGAAAGGGGTCGCTCACCGCCTTCTACACGGAACCCGGCTCCATGGGACTGACCAACGCCGAATGGCTGGCGGCGATGCGGCTGCTGGCCGGTATCACCGGCCTGGGTATCGGGGGGTACGTGACATGCCCGGAGTAGCGACCAGGGCGTCTCCGACGCACCTTATGGCACAGCCGTACTGGTTCCGGAGCCTGCCGAGCGGGGCCGACGTCCACCGGCTCGACGAGGGGCTGTTCGCGGTGACGGGCAACGCGGCCGTGCAGGAGGCACTCGCCCACCCCGCGATCGTGGCCGAACACCCGCTGAAGGCCAGCGCGCGTGCCTTCGGCCCCAACGTGCTCGACGCCGACGGGCCCAGCCACCGGGCGTTCCGTGCCCTCCTCGCACCGATCCTGTCGGCCGGACGCATCGCGGAGTACAAGAGGTCGCTGATGCCCGGACTCGTCCGGGAGCTGGTCGGCAGCATCACCGGCGTCGAGACCAACGACTTCTACAACAGGTTCGCGCACCGGGTGCCGTACGGCATCGTGTGCACGATCCTCGGCATCGACGTCTCCCTGGCCGACCGGTTCCACGAGCTGACCCGCCCGCTGGCGCGGCTGCTGGACTATCCCACCGAGGAGACCGACGAGACCCACGCCAACGTCGCCGAGCTGCTGCGGCTGATCGAGGAGCAGCGGGCGGCAGGGGCCGCCGGCGGGCAGTCCCTGCTGGAGACGATCGAGCGGACCCGGGACCGCAAGGGCATCCTGCTGACCGACAGCGAGGTGCGGTCGACGGCGCTGCTGTTCTTCCTGGCGGGCACCGAGACGAGCAGCGCGTTCATCACCTCGCTCGTGTACTGCATGGGACGTGGTGTGTTCGGTCTGGACGAGCTGCGCGACGACCGGGCCCGGGACGACTACATCGAAGAGGTCCTGAGGCTCTACCCACCCGTGCAGACGGTCGTCCGGTTCGCCAGTGCGGACCTGACCATCCGGGGCGTGGAAGTGCCGCGGCACTCGGCGGTGCTGGCCTCGATCGCGGGCGCCAACCGTGACCCGCGGGTCTTCGACCACCCCGACCGGTTCCAGACCGGCAGGAGCACGAAGGGCTCGGTTCCCTTTGCGGTGGGAGCGCACGCCTGCCCGGGAGCCGGGCTCGCGAAGACGGAGTTCTCGCTGCTCATCGAGGAGATCATCGAGCGCTGCTCGGACGTGGTCATCACCCGCGACCGCCTCGGCATGGAGAGCCAGTCGTTCTCCCACCCCACGAACTTCTCCGTTGAATTCAGGGCGCGATAGGAAAGAGGGCACAGTGGAAAGCAAGATCGTGTCGCTGCGCAAGTGGCTCGACAGCCTGCACGAGGAGCCGTTCGACATCCAGGACGACACCGACCTGATCCAGTCCGGGGCGGTGACCAGCCTCCAGTTCGTCCAGATGGTGATCGAGATCGAGCGCCTGCACGGCCGGAAGCTGGATCCGGGCGTGATCACCGTCGAGTCGATGCGCACGCTCAAGGCCATCGATGCGGCCGTCTTCCAGGCTGCCTGATGGCAGCGGAAGGCTCCCGGGTGGCGGTGGTCTCGGGAACGTCGTCCGGGATCGGCGCGGCCGTGGCGGCGGAGTTCCTGCGTCGGGCGTACACCGTCGTCGGTCTGTCCCGGCGCGGCAACCCCGTCCTCGCGAACGAGAGCGGCTACGTCGACAGCGTCGCCGACCTGCGTGACCGGGAGGCCCTGCGGGCCGCACTCGCCTCCGTGGCCGACGTCACCGCGGACGGGGTCGGGGCCGTGGTGCTCAACGCCGGCGCCTCACCGGACCCGGCCGACCTCGTCAAGGTCGGGTGGCAGGTGGCGAGCGACGCATACGAGACCAACGTCCGCACGGCGCTGCACCTCGTGCAGGAGACGGCGCCGCTGCTCAGGCAGGGCGGCGGCGGCTCACTGACGTTCGTCGGGGCGAGCCTGGCCAATGGCTACAAGCCCGAACGCTGGGCGTACGCGGCCAGCAAGGCCGCGATGACCACCCTGATGCGAGCGTGCTCGGTCGAGTTCGCCGACGACGGAGTCGTGGCGAACGAGGTACGTCCCGGACCCGTGGCGACCGCCATGACGATGGCCGGGCTGGACGGCGAGGTGAACGACCAGATCATCCGCGCCATCAACGCGGGATTCGGCACGGACTGGCTCAAGTCTCCGCGCACGGTGGCGGAGTGGATCGTGACCATTGCCGAGTTCCCGTCGAACGGACCCACCGGTCAGGTCTTCAACTACAGCCGCAAGGTTCTGTAAACCACAGGAAAGGCGGACAGGCAGCCATGTCGACCTACCCCTCCTCGGAGCAGCTGCTCGACCTGTTCAACTGGGCCTCCCCCGGCATGCTGGTCACCGACGCCGACGACGCCGTTGTGCTGGCCAACAAGGCCGCCGCAGAACTTCTGGGAGGCACGGCCACAGCCGGCACCCAGCTCGCCGCCGCGCTGGGAATCGACGACTACGCCGCCCTGCTGGCGGCCGGGACGCCGGTGGAGAACCGGGAAGCCCGCTTCGCAAACCCCGACTTCGCCTCCGGATACGCCAACGTCGGCTTCGGCGAGGTCGACGGCAGGACCTACGGCTTCTGGGCTCTACGGCCGGTCACCACCCATCCGACGCCCTCCCCCACGCCGGGTGAAGGCTCCTCCACCGCACAGGTGTGGATCAACCAGGTGGACCGGTCCAGCGACTCCTACGCGCCGGTCGGCGCGGAGGCCGTCCGGTTCATCCGGGCGTACTACGACCACTGCCCGGTCGCTATCCACCTGATCGAGGAGGACGGCACGGTCGCCCACGCGAACTGGAAGGACATCTCGATCGTCGGGGCGAGCGAGCAGCCGGACACCTATGTCGGGCACCACATCCGCCGCATCTACGCCGACCAGGACGTCGTCGAGGACTTCCTGGGCCGCTGGGGCGAGGACGCGCCGATCATCGACTTCCGGGCGGACTTCCTCAACAACGGGGAGCGGGTCCCGGTGGTGATCTTCTCCACGGCCAAGGTCGAGAACGACAGGTTGAAGAACACCCGCTGCTTCGTCTTCCCCGACAGCCACCCGCACCGCGAACGGGACAAGGTCAGGGCGCTGGACCTCAACTTCTGAGCCGGGTAGCGCGACACGTCGCGTTCCGGGCCTTCCGGCTGTCGACGCCGACGCTCCGCGACGCGCTCCGCCTCCTGCGCGGCCGCCCGGACGCTGGCCCAGGAGTGCGGCCTACCGCTGCGACAGCGGTGCTCGACAGGAACGCCGGGCCCCGGCGAGCAGCCCTCGCCGGGGCCCGCCCATGCCCACAGGGGGCCCATCCTGCGCTGTCCCGCACTCGTCGTGGGCTCGCCAGCCACCGGCAGACCTGGAGCAACTGCTCCTGCCCTGAGCCCTCCCTTCCCACCCTCACGAAGGAGTTCCGCTGTGCGGACCATCGGCTTTCTCGGCCTCGGCACCATGGGCAGCCCGATGGCTGTCAACCTGTGCAAGGCCGGACACACCGTGTACGGCTGGAACCGCAGCGCCGGCAGGACCGGGCCGCTGCTCGCGGCAGGCGGCCGAACCGCGACGTCGGTGCGCGAGGCGGTCCGCGACGCGGATGTGGTGATCACCATGCTCCCGGACGCCCCACAGGTCGAGGCGATCGCCTACGGCCCTGACGGGGTGCTGGCCAACGCCCGGCCGGGCACGCTGCTGATCGACATGTCGACCATCGCCCCGCGAAGCTCGATGAAGCTGGCCGGCGTCGCCGCCGAACAGCGCATCCGGGTCCTGGACGCTCCGGTCGCGGGCGGCGAGGCCGGAGCGATCGAGGGCATCCTGTCGATCATGGTCGGCGGGGAGAGCCGCGACTTCGAGGAGGCAAAACCCGTCTTCGAGGCGCTCGGCAGGACCGTCACGTACTGCGGCACCCACGGTCTCGGCCAGACGGTGAAGGCCGCCAACCAGCTGGTCCTCGCGATCAACATGCAGGCGTGCGCGGAGGCGGTGGTCTTCCTCGAGAAGTCGGGCGTGGACCTCGAAGCCGCTCTCGACGTCCTGGGCGGGGGTCTCGCCGGCTCCAACGTCCTCGCCCGTAAGAAGCCCAACTTCCTGCGGCGCGACTACACCCCCAGCTTCACGATGGGCCTGCACCACAAGGACATGGGCATCGTCACCGACACCGCGCGCAGCATCGGAGCCGCCATTCCCCTCGGGGCCGTCGCCGCGCAGCTCGTGGCGTCCGCCGTGGCCCGTGGCGAGGCGGCTCTCGACCACTGCGCCCTGCTCCGTGGCGTCGAACTCCTCAGCGGCTACGACCGCGAGTAGTTCACCCGCGCCGGGCCCGGTCACACGTCGGTGACGCGCAGGCCGGCGTGCGCCTTGTAACGGCGGTTGACCGAGATGAGGTTGGCGGTGAACGCCTCCACCTGGTGGGCGTTGCGCAGCCGCCCGCCGTAGACGCCACGCACCCCGGGGATGACGGCGGCGAGGTCCTGGACGAGGTCGGTGGCCGCGCGGTCGTCGCCGAGCACGAGCACGTCGGTGTCGACCGTGTCGAGGTCGGGATCCTCCAGGAGCACGGCGGAGACGTGGTGGAACGCGCCGACCACGGTCGACCCGGTGAGGATGGCCGCCGCCTGCTGGGCCGCCGAGCCCTCGGCGACGGGGAGGGCGTACGCGCCCTGCCGGTCGAAGCCCAGCGGGTTGACGCAGTCGACCACGACCTTCCCGGCCAGCGCCGGGGCCAGCTCGGTGAGCAGCTCGGCGTGGCCGTCCCACGGCACGGCCACCACGACGATGTCGCCGGCCGCCGCCGCGTCGGCGTTCGCCGCGCCCCGGACCCGGCCGGGCAGGGCCGCGGCGGTGCTCTCCGCGCGCGCGGCGTCCCGCGAGCCGAGCACCACGTCGAGCCCGGCCGCGGCGAAGCGGCGGGCGAGGCCGCGCCCCTGCGGGCCGGTGCCGCCGAGCACGGCGACGGTACGGCCGCGAAGCGCGTCGCTGACGGTCATGCCGGGTTCCTTTCGTAGACGACGAGCGGGTTGCCGCAGGGGTCGACGACCACCGCCCGCCGCTCGTGCGGGCCGGCCTGCGGGGCCCCGGCCGTGGCGCCGGCCGCCACCAGCCCGGCCAGGCAGGCGTCCAGGTCGTCGACCTGCACGCTGAGCAGGGTCCGCCCGGCGACGGGCTGCTGGGTGGCGTCGGCGAGGCCGACGGTGACGGTGCCGTCGGTGACGGCGGCGTACCGGTCGCCGTCGCGGAACCGCACCGTCAGGCCGAGGGTGGTGTAGAAGGCGAGCTGGGCGTCCAGGTCCCCGGCGGGGACGATCACGTGCCCGATCCTCATGGGCGGAACCTCGGCATGACCTCGCGGGCGAACCGCTCGACGATCTCGATGGACCGCTCGATGGGCAGGCCGAGCCACTGGGCGCGGAAGACGAAGTGGTTGTAGCCGGCGTCGGCGAAGTCGCGGATCTTCGCGGCGATGTCGTCGGGCGAGCCGAAGAACAGCGCCTTCTCCTTGATCGCGTCCCACTGCGACTCGAAGAAGTCCATGCCGTACTGGACGTACTCGCCGTAGGAGCGGCGCACCGCGTCGCCGGCCACCGCGAAGGCGGCCTCCGCCGAGTCCGCGACGCACAGGTCGCGGTGGATCGGGAACACCGCGCCGTCCTCGTCGAAGCCGGCCGCCCGGCGCTGCTCCCGGTAGTCGGCCAGGTTGCCGACGGCCCAGTTGCGGCGCACGTTCGACGGGGCCAGCCACGGCAGGCCCTGCCGGGCGATCCGGGCGATGCCCGTCGGGCCGTTCGCGCCGACCCACACCGGCGGGTGCGGGCGCTGCACGGGCAGGACGCTGCAGCGTACGCCGTCGAGGGCGAAGTGCTTGCCCTCGTGGTGGACCGTCTCCCCCGTCCACAGCCGCTGCATCACCGCGAGGGCCTCGTTCATCCGCGACACGCGGGTGCGCCGGTCGATGCCGAACGACGCGAACTCGACGTCGCGGTAGCCGGAGCCGATGCCCAGCACGAACCGGCCGCCGGACATCTGGTCGATGGTCGCGATCTCCTCGGCCCAGTGCACCGGGTGGCCCAGCGGCAGGATGAGGATGCCGGTGCCGAGCTGCATGGTCCCGGAGTGGTCCACGAGCCGGCTCAGCAGCGGCAGCGGCTGCGGCGTGCTCAGCGACGACAGGTAGTGGTGGATGCCGAACACCGAGTCGTAGCCCAGGTCGCGGACGTGCTGGACGTACTCGACGGTCTCGCCGATGCGCCGGCCCAGGTCGTCGCCGGGGGCGTACTGGTGGTCGAGGAGGATGCCGAACTTCACGCCGCGCGCCTACTCTTCCCGGGACCGGGTGTCGCTGAGCCGGAAGTAGGGCGCGACCAGCCGGTCCCGGTCGGCCAGCGCCTGGGCGATGCCCTTCTCGCGGCGTTCCTTGAGGAAGTTCCAGTCGCCCTCGTCGAAGCTGACGTTGGTGGCCCAGCCGTGCCCGACCCAGCCGGTCATCGCGCCCAGGCCCTTGCCCCGGGCCTCCATGACCACCTGCATCATCGACTTGCCCATCATCAGGGAGTCCAGCGGCATGACCGCGATCGCGTCGGCGTAGTCGTCGACCCACTTCTGCAGCTCGTCGCGCTCGACGACCTTGGTGACCAGGCCCTTGCGCTCGCCCTCCTCGGCGCCGATGGCCCGCATGGTCAGCATGACGTCCTTCATCGTCGTCAGGCCGACCTTCTCGATCCAGTGGTACATGTCCTGCGGGGCGGGGCCGAGGTAGCGGAACGCGGGGTGGGTGAACCGGGCGTCCGGGGAGGCGATGACGATGTCGGCCGACAGCGCGATCTGGAAGTGGCCGCCGTAGCAGTAGCCCTGCACCTGGCAGATGGTCGCCTTCAGCGACTCGATGATCGGGCGGGTGAAGCCGGAGCTGAGCACGTTGCGGTCGGGCAGGATGCGCTGCCGCTGCGCCGGCCGCCGCCGCGACGCCTTGTCGGTGCCGGTCCGGTAGCCGATGTAGTGGCCCAGCTCGGCGGCGTCCGCGCCGGTGCCGAAGTGCTCGCCCTCGCCCTTGAACACGATGACCTTGACCCGGTCGTCGGTCTCGGCCTCCCGCACCAGGTCGCCGACCCGCTCGAACGCGGCGACGGGGATGGCGTTGAGCCGCTCGGGACGGTCGAAGGTGATGGTCGCGACGGACCGCTGTTCGTCGACGTCGTAGCGGACGTACTTCGCGAGGACCTCGGGGTCGACCTCCATGTTCTCGACGTCCCACTGGTGTTCCAGAAGCTCGGCTTCGGTCTTCTTCACGGCGGTTCCTTAGGTGGCGGGGGTGCGGAAGGCGGGGATCACTTCGGTGGCGAACAGCCGCAGCGAGGCGCGCAGCTTCTCGGTGGGCATGCCCAGCCACCCGGGACGGAAGATCAGGTGGTCGAAGCCCAGGTCGCGCAGGGCGGAGATCCGTTCGACGAGGAACTCCGGGGAGCCCAGCAGCAGGGTGTTGCGCACCAGCTCGTCGAACCGGTCCCGCTGCCAGCGCAGCGCCGGGTACTCGGCGTACGTCGAGTACTCGACGCGGGCGTGGGGCAGCGCCTCCTCGACGGCCCGCTCGGTGGTCGGCGCGCAGTACAGCTCGACGCCGACGGGCCGCTGCACGGTCGCCGGGTCGCGGCCGTACTCGGCCAGGGCCTCGTTGTAGACGGCCAGGTGCTCGGGCAGGAAGCGGCGGCTCGGGGAGTTGCCCGGCGCGTACCAGGCGTCGCCGAGGCGGGCCGCCCGGCGGACGGCCTTCTTGCCGCCCGCGCCGATCCAGATCGGCGGGCCGCCCGGGGTCAGCGGGCGCACCCCGATCGTGGCGTCGGTCTGCGGGTAGAACTCGCCCTCGTGGGTGACGGGCTGCCCGGTCCACAGGGCCCGGATGAGCCGCAGGCTCTCGTCGAAGCGGCGGAACCGGGTCTCCGGGTCGATGCCGAACGCGGCGAACTCGTTGTCGCGGTAGCCGGCGCCGACGCCGAGGACCACCCGCCCGCCGGAGAGGTGGTCGAGGGTGGCGAACTCCTCGGCGACGTGCACCGGGTGGAACATCGGCAGCAGCAGGATGCCGGTGCCGAGCAGCATGTCGCCGGAGCGCGGGATGAGGCTGGCCAGCATGGAGATCGGCTGGGGCGTGGCCAGGTTGGACTGGAAGTGGTTGATCGTCCACACCGAGTCGTAGCCCAGCTCGGCGGCCAGCTCGACGGTGCCGAACAGGTCGTCCAGGTGTCTGCGCAGGTCGTCGCCGTGCGGGTACTGGTGCGACGCCATGATGCCGAACCTCATCAGCTTCCCCCTCCCTGCGACACGGGTGCCGCCGCGCGGCTGGTCTTGCCGGTGGTGCTGCGTTCCAGGGCGGGCACGAACTCGACCCGTCGGGGGGTCTTGAAGTGGGCGAGGCGGTCCCGGGCGTACGCGACGACGGCGTCGGCGAGGTCGGCGTCGGTGACCGCGTCGTCGGCCTCCCGCACGACGAGCGCCACGGGGATCTCGCCCAGCCGGTCGTCGGGGCGGCCGAGCACCCGCACGTCGCGCACGAGCGGGTGCTCGCGCAGCACGTCCTCGATCTCCTCGGGCCACACCTGGAAGCCGCCGCACTTGATCATGTCGCGCTTGCGGCCGACGAGGAACAGGACGCCGTCGGCGTCGACGTAGCCGATGTCGCCGGTGTGCACCCAGCCGTCGCGGACCAGGTCACGGGACGCCTCGGCGTCGTCGACGTACCCCCGGGTCAACGCGGACCGGACGACCACCTCGCCCGACGAGCCGGTGGGCAGGGCCTCGCCCGCGTCGTCGCGGATCTCCAGCTCCACGCCCGGGTAGACCCGGCCGGCCGAACCGGGCTTCCACCGGCCGGCCTTCATGTCCCGGCCGGTCCAGCCGGCGATGTGCCCGGCCTCGGTCGAGCCGTAGTTGACCAGGATCGGCACCCGGTAGCGCTCCTCGAAGGCGCGCCGCACCGGCCAGGAGATCGCCTGCCCGGCCACGAGGACGGACTTGACCCCGTGAAACGGCAGGTCCCGCTCGGCGTGCACGATGTCGAAGACCATCGTGGGCAGCAGGAAGAGGTTGTCGAACGCGAACCGGTCCATCAGGTCGGCGAGCCGGTCGACGCCGAAGCGTTCCCAGACCACGGCGGCCCGCCCGACGAAGTACGCGAACAGCAGCGAGTGCTGGCCGCCGCTGTGGAACAGCGGCAGGGCGATGAGGTTGGGGGCGGCGTCGGGCGCGGCGGTGCCCTCGGCGTCGGTGCCGGTGCTGACCCGGGCCAGCCGCCCGAGCGACTCGCGGGTCCCGCCGTGGGTGACGCTGACCGCCTTCGGCCGCCCGGTGGTGGTGCCGCCGGTGAACAGGATGCACGCCTCGGCCTCGGGCGCGACGTCGACCGTCGGCACCCGCGCCTCGTGCCGCCACGGCAGCGCCGACGCCCCGGCGAGCGGCTCCGCGACGCTACGCACCGGCGGCGCGTCCCCGGCGGCGGCGAGGAACTCGGCGACCACGTCCGGGCGGCGGCCGTCGACGAGCAGCAGGCGCGGGTCGGTCTTCGCGACCGACTCGGCCAGTTCGGCGGCGTTGTAGAGGCTGCTGACGGTGACCGGGACCGCGCCGATCTTCCACGCGCCGAAGAGGAAGAAGACGATCTCCGGGCCGTTGGTCAGGTAGCAGGCGACGCGGTCGCCGGGGCCGACGCCCTCGGCGCGCAGCGCGGCGGCGACCCCGCCGGCGAGCAGGTCGATCTGGTCGAACGTCCACGACCGGCCGTCCTCGCCGTACAGGCCGGGCACGTCGGGGCGGTCGGCGCAGCGCCGGTCGAGGATGCGGGCGAGGTTGCCGGCGCTCATCGGGACGCCTCCCGTCCGGTCGGTGCGGTGTCGACGCGCGCGATGACCTCCGCGCCGAAGCGGGCGAGCTGCTCCATCGCCTCGTCCTGGCCGGCGCCGACGAACTGGTGGCGCAGGGAGACCTCCGTGATGCCGAGGTCGGTCTCCCAGCGGCGCAGCTTGTCGACGATCTCGTCGGCCGACCCGACGAGGCAGTCCTCGGCGAGGTAGCGGTCGAGGTCGAGGGACTGGGCGTCGTCCCACGACTTGTAGCCCGCGTACTGGCGCTGCAGGTGGGGACGGACGGCGGCGACGGCGCCGGCGTAGCTGTCGCCGAGGTACGCCTCGCGGGTCATCGGGTACTCCCGGTCGAGGGCGAAGCCGCGCTCGGCGAGGTCGGCGCGGTAGATGCCGAGCAGGCGGGCCAGCTCGGCGTCGTTGCCCTTGGGGCCGATGAGCCACGGGGCGTCCAGCCGGGCGGCCCGGCGGATCGCGGGCTCGGCGAACGCGCCGATCCACAGCGGCGGGCCGCCGGGCTGCACCGGGCGCAGCGCCAGGGACGCGCCGGGGACCTCGCCCCAGCTGCCGGCGAGATCGACGGTCTCGCCGTTCCACAGCGACCGCAGCGTCGGCACGTACTCGCGCAGGCGGCGCAGCCGGTCGTCCCAGGCGACGCCGAAGGCGGCGGTCTCCCGCTTGCGGTAGCCGGCGCCGACGCCGACGGTCAGCCGGCCGCGCGAGAGCACGTCGAGGGACGCGAGGTCCTCGGCGAGCGCGACCGGGTTCAGCAGCGGCGCGAGCAGCACCCCGAAGCCGATGCGGACCCGCGAGGTGGCGCGGGCGAGGTACCCGGCGAGCGGGATCGGCTGAACGAACGCCGACCGGGCCAGGTAGTGGTGGCCGAGGTAGACGGCGTGGAAGCCGGCCGCCTCGGCGGCGGCGGCCTGGGCGAGCACGCCGTCGATGCCGTCGACGGCGGAGGCCGACGGGTCGAACTGGGCGCTGAGGAAGCAGCTGATCCTCACCCGACGACCGCCTCGGTGACGGGCGGGGCGACCGGGGCGGCGTCGGCCTTCTCCTGGGCGCGGAAGTGCGGGATGACCTTCTCGGCGAACTCCTCCATCGACCGCAGCGCGGCCCGGCGGTCCAGCGACGGGATCCGCAGCCAGCCGATGTAGTGGTTGATGCCGAGCTGTTCGCGCAGCATCTCGATGGTCTCGATGACCCGCTGCGCCGAGCCGAAGTTGCCGCCGTGGGTCAGCGTCTGCTCCAGGGTCAACAGCTCGATGTTCTTCGCGACGGCCGCGTAGTAGGAGCGTTCCTGCTCGATGGCCTCCTCCGAGCCGGGGATGACCTTGCCGACCGACTTGTAGTAGTTCATCGCGGCCAGGGCGGCCTCCCGCAGGCCCTCCTCGCCCTCGCCGCACCAGACCTGCTGCATGAACGGCAGTTCGTAGTCGGCGATGTCGAACCCGTTCTCCCGCATGCTCCGCCGGTAGAGGCTGAAGTTCTTCTGCATGATGCCCAACGGCGTGAAGTTCGGGGAGGTGATGATCGACTCGCCGACCGCGCCGCGCTCGCGGAAGCTGTCCGGGGAGACGGTGCCCTGCAGGATCGGCGGGCCGCCGGGGGTGTGCGGGCGCGGGTAGGTCGTGACGTTGTCGTAGTGGAAGATCTGGCCGTGGTAGGAGAAGTTCTCCTGCGACAGCGCCAGTCGCAGGATCTCCAGGGTCTCCTGGTAGCGCTGCTTGGACTCCTCGAGGGGGATGCCGAAGCCGGCGAACTCGGCGGGCTGGTAGCCGCGGCCGACGCCGATGCGGACCCGGCCGCCGCTGAGCACGTCGAGGGCGGCGATGTCCTCGGCCAGGCGCAGCGGGTGGTGCAGCGGCAGCACGAGGACGGCGGTGCCGATGGTGATCCGCCGGGTCCGCTCGGCGACGGCCATGCCGAAGTTCACCGGGCTGCCGAGGATGCCGTACTTGGAGAAGTGGTGCTCGGCCAGCCAGATCGAGTCGAAGCCGAGCTCGTCGGCCAGCTGGATCTCGTCGAGGGTCTCCCGCAGCACCTGGTGGTCCGATGTGCCATCGCTCACCGGAAACAGGTTCATGATTCCGAACTTCACGGCCTCTCCTCGTTTATTCCGACCAGCCGGTATGTTACTGCCGTGGTAGATGGCCTGCAAGGGTTACGCAGGTCAGGCCGCTGCTGTGCGGCCGGGCGCCGCGCCGGCGCGCGCGCCGACCCGCAGCTCGCCGGCGCGACGGCGGTGCCACGAGCCGCGCCCGAACCGGGCGTCGAGCACGAGCGCCCGGCGCAGGAACAGGTGCGGGTCCGCCTCCATCGTGATGCCCATCCCGCCGTGCACCTGGATGCACCGCTCGGCGGCGAAGACCGCCGCGCGCCCGGCCGCGGCCTTCGCCGCGTGCACCTGGATCCCGGCGTCGGGGCGGCCGGTGTCGACCGCCCAGGCGGCGTACAGGGTCAGGTCCCACGCGGCCTTGCGCGCCGTGGCGGCCTCCGCGAGCTGGAACGCGACCCCCTGGAACGAGCCGATCACCCGCCCGAACTGCCGGCGGGTGCGGGCCTGCTCGGCGGCCAGGTCGATCGCGCCCTGCGCGACCCCGCACAGCTCGGCGGCCACCACCAGCGCGGCGCGCCGCACGCCCGCACCGGCGGGCGACACGCGCCCGGGCGCGGCCACGGTGACGTCCGACAGCGGCACCGACGGGTCGACGGAGTCGCGCGCGGCGACCCCGGCCGCCTCGGCGGTCCAGACCCCGTCGGGGCCCAGGACGGCGAGGCCGTCGGCCTGCGCCGCGTACGGCACCAGGGTCCGCACCAGCGGATCGGGCGACACCGCGTCCGCCCAGCCGGAGCCGCCCGGCACGTCGACGGCGCAGGTGAGCACCCGGCCGCCGGAGAGCACCTCGTCGGGCAGCGGGTCGGGCCGGTCGCCGCCGCAGAGCAGCTGGACGGCCGCCGCGTGCGCCGGGAACCGGCTCGGCACGAGCCGCTCGCCGAGCGCCTCGACGGCGACCAGCAGGTCGATCAGGTGCGACCCGAGGCCGCCGGCGGCCTCGGGCACCCCGAGGAGGCCGAAGTCGCCCAGCAGCAGGCCGTCGCAGGCCGGGGCGCGCCACGGGCCCGTCAGGGCGTCGCGGGCCCGGACTTTCTCCCCCGCCGCGAGGGCCGCGACGGTGTCGCCGATCTCCCGCTGCTCCGGGGTGAAGGTTGCTCGCATGTGGCCACTCCGCTCAGCGCGAGCGGGGCAGGTTCAGCACCCGCTCCGCGAGGATCGACTTCTGGACTTCCTCCGTGCCGCCCTCGATGGTGTGGGCGCGGGCACGCAGGTAGCGGCGCATCCGGGCGGCGGCCCCGTCACCGTCGAGCAGCACGCCGCCGGCCTCGTCGAGCTGCACGGCGAGGCGGTTGGCGTTCTGCACCACCTGCGCCCACAGGCTCTTGAGCGCCGACGTCTCCGGGCCCGGCACGCCGCCGGCCCGGCTCTCGCCGAGCATGCGCATCGACCCGATCCGGACCGCCTCGGCGTCGCAGTGCAGCGCGCCCACGGTGTCGAGGAACGCGCCGTCGTCGGCCATCCCGCGCGCGACCGCGAGGTCGACGACGCGGTCCACCGCCTGGCGGGCCCACACCCACAGGTTCAGCGCCATGCTGCCGCGCTCGAACGCGAGGGTGGTGAGCGCGACGTTCCAGCCGTTGCCGACGCCGCCGAGCACGTCCGAGTCGGGCACGAAGACGTCGTCGAGGAACATCTCGTTGAACTCGGTGTCCCCGTTGATCATCTCCAGCGACCGGACGGTGAAGGCGTCCATCGGGGCGAGGAAGTAGGTGATGCCCCGGTGCTTCGGCGCGTCGGGGTCGGTGCGCGCCAGCAGCAGGCACTTCGACGCGTTGTGGGCGTTGGACGTCCAGATCTTCGCGCCGTTGACGCGCCACCCGCCGTCGACCCGGGTCGCGGCCGTACGCAGGCTCGCCAGGTCGGAGCCGGAGCCGGGCTCGCTGAAGCCCTGGCACCAGTACGTCTCGCCGCGCAGGATCCCGGGCAGGTGCCGGGCCTGCTGCTCGTCGGTGCCGTGGGCGATGATCGTGGGCCCGGCCAGCATCATGCCGACCCCGTTGAGCGGGTACGGCGCGCCGCGCACGGCGGCCTCCTCGTTGAAGATGGCCTGCGCAAGCGAGTCCATGCCCCGGCCGCCGTGCGCGGTCGGCCACGACAGGCCGGCCCAGCCGCCGGCGCACAGCCGGTCCTGCCACACCCGCGACCAGTGCTCGCGCTCGTCCTGCGACAGCTCCTCCTGGTCGGGCACGTCGGCCAGCGCCTTGTCGAGCCAGTCGCCGACCTCGCGCCGGAACGCCAGGTCGGTGCCGCTGTCAGCGAAGTCCATGCCCACCTCCCAGCGGGTCGTCGTCGATGCCGCTCACGCCGAGAGCTCCTCGGAGCGCGTGAGCCGGGCCTTGTAGAGCTTGCCGTTCGGGTCGCGCGGCAGGGCATCGCGCACGACGTACGACACCGGGCGCTTCGGCTTGGCCAGCCGCTGCGCGAGGTGGTCGCGCAGCCGCGCCACGGCCGCGTCGGCGTCGGGCGCGGTGTCGGCCAGCACGACGTGCGCCTGCGGCACCTCGCCGAACTCCTCGTCGGGCACGCCGACCACGCCGGCGTCGACGACCCAGTCGTGTTCGAGCAGCGCCGCCTCGATCTCGGCCGGGTAGACGTTGACGCCGCCGACGAGGATCAGCTCGGCCGCGCGGCCGGTGACGTAGAGGAAGCCGTCGGCGTCGACATGGCCGACGTCCCAGACGGTCATCAGGCCGTCGCGGCGCGCGCCGTCGGTCTTGCCGGGGTCGTTGTGGTATTCGACCCGGTCGTCGCCCTGGCGCATGTAGACGATGCCGGTCTGCCCGACGGGCACCTCGTTGCCCAGCTCGTCGAGGATCTTCAGCGTGGAGATCGAGGCCGGGCGGCCGACCGTGCCGGGGTGGGCGAGCCACTCGTGGGGGCGCGCGATGGTGGTGCCGACCTCGGTCGAGCCGTAGTACTCGTAGACGACGGGGCCGAACCAGTCGAGGATGCGCTGCTTGACCTCGCGGGGGCAGGGCGCCGCACCGTGCAGCACGTAGCGCAGCGTGGAGACGTCGTAGGCGTCGCGCACGTCGGCGGGCAGTTGCAGCAGCCGGTAGAAGTGCGTCGGCACCATGCTGGTGCCGGTGACCCGCTGGGCCTGGACCCGCCGCAGGAAGCCCTCCGGCGTCCAACCGTCCATCAGCACCAGGGTGCCGCCGGCGTGCAGCGCGCCCATGGCCGGGGTGATGTTGGCCGAGTGGTACATCGGCGCGGAGACCAACCAGGACGCGAACGCGGAGCGTTCCATCCCGAACTCCTTGAACAGCCAGACGTACGTCAGCGCCCCGGTGTCGGCGTCGACGCCGCTGAGCGGCCGCTTGACGCCCTTCGGGCGGCCGGTGGTGCCCGAGGTGTACATCATCAGGGAGCCGGCCGGCGTGTCCTGCGGGCTCGTGTCGGGCATGCCCCCGGTGAGGGCCGACAGCGGCCGGGCCCGGTCCGTGCGGGGCGTGCCGTCGACGAACACGTCGATGTCGGGGGTGGCCCCGGCGGCGGCGACCACCACGTCCTCGACGCGGGCGGAGCCGACGACCACCTTCGCGCCGCTGTCGGCGAGGATGTAGCCGACCTCGGGCGCGGTGAGGTGGTAGTTGAGCGTCACGAGGTAGAGCCCCGACTGCATCGCCGCGAGATACAGCGCCACCATGCCGGCGCTGTTCGTCATGACCGCCGCGACCGTGTCGCCGGCCTGGAGGCCCGCCCGGGTGCGCAGGCCGTGCGAGATCCGGTTCACCTCGGCGAACAGCTCGCCGTAGGAGATCCGCCGATCGTCGGCGGTCACGATCGCGCACAGGTCCGGTTCGGCGACGGCCCACAGCCGAAACCCCGTCCGCTCCTCGCTCATCGGACTCCTTGAATTAAATTCCGACCATCCGGTATGTTGTTGTCACACAGTAAGGGAGCCGTCCGACGATGTCCATACCCGTGAGCGACGCACACGCCGCCAGCTACCGCGCCCGTCAGGTGCCGGCCCCCGTCCAGGTCGCCGACGGCGTCTGGGGCATCCCGATCCCCCTGCACGGCAGCGCCCTGCGCTACGTCACCGTCTACCTGGTCGACACCGGCGACGGCCCGGTCCTCGTCGACGCCGGCTACGACCACCCGACCTGCTGGGCGTCGTTCCAACGGTCGGTCGAGTCGCTCGGCCACCGGGTCGAGGCCATCACGACCGTCCTCCTCACCCACAACCACCCCGACCACGTCGGCTTCGCCGCCCGCCTGCGGGAGGTCTCCGGGGCGCGGATCGTCATGGGACGCGCCGACGACTTCGCCACCGCGCACCGCACCCGCGGCACCTTCCTCGCCCAGCTCCGCGCCGCCCTCGACCTCACCGGCGCGCCGGCCGACGTCGTCGACGGCATGTACGCCGACGCCGTCGCGGTCGCCGAGCACCACGAGACGCTGCGGCTCGACGTCGCCCTCGACGCCGACACCGAGTTCCGCTTCGGCGATGTGACCATCCACGCCGTGCCCGCCCCCGGGCACACCTACGGGCACACGGTCTACTTCGACGCCCGCGGCCTGGTCTTCACCGGCGACACGATGATGGCCGAGGGGCCGACCCAGCTCGCGATCGTGAGCCGGCCCGACGACGACCCGGCCGGCGACCTGCTCCGTTCCCTGGCGCGCATCCGCGACCTCGGCGCGACCGTCGCCTGCCCCGCCCACCAGTTCCCCTACCGGGACGTGGCGGCGCGCGCCGACGAGCTGTCGGCCTTCCACCGGGGCGAGGTCGACCGGGTCCGGGACCTGGCCGGCGACGGCGCCGACGCGTGGACGCTCGCGCCGCGCATGCCGTGGCGCAAGCCGTGGGACGACCTCGGCCGGGGCACCCGGCGCTTCTCCCTGATGCACACCCTCGCCCTGCTGCGCCACGTGACCGGCGCCAACCGGTAGGCGTCGGCGGGCGGCGCGTCAGCCGCGCCCGGACTCGGCGTACGCCCAGTCGGGACGCAGGTCGGCGCGCAGCTGGCGCAGGGTCCGCTTGAGCACCTTCCCCGACGGGTTCGTCGGCAGCTCCGCCACCAGGTAGACCTCCTTCGGCACCTTGAACCGGCCGAGCCGCTGCCGGGCGTACGCGATGAGGTCCTCGGCCCGAAGCCCCGGCCGGCCGACGACGAACGCCACCGGCACCTCCACCCACACGGGGTGCGGCGCACCCACCACCGACGCGGCGAGCACGAGCGGGTGCCCGGCGAGCACGTTCTCGATCTCGGCGCTGGCGATGTTCTCCCCTCCGCTGCGGATCATGTCCTTGAGCCGGTCGCGGATGTAGAGGTAGCCGTCGGCGTCGAGGCAGCCGACGTCGCCGGTGTGGAACCAGCCGTCGCGGAACGCGGCCCGCGTCGCCTCCGGGTCGTCGAGATAGCCGGGGCTCACCTTCGGCCCCCGCGCCACCACCTCGCCGTCCTCGCCGACCGGCACGTCGCGGCCGTCCGGGTCGACCACCCGCACCTGGACCCACGGCACCGGCAGGCCGACCGAGCCCTGCTTGGCCTCCTGGTGGGCGGCGTCGAGGTAGGTCAGCCCGCTGCACGTCTCGGTGAGGCCGTAGCCCTCGATCAGGCGCGCGTTGCCGAACAGCTCCCGCGCCACGGCGAACAGCGCCGACGTCACCTGCGAGTAGATGACCCAGCGCACCGACGACAGGTCGGCCGCGACGCCCGTCGCGCGGCGGAGCATGTCGAGCATCGTCGCCGCCATCACCATGCCGGTGATCCGTTCCGCCTCGATCGCCCGCAGCACGGCCGCCGGCTCGAAGCGCCGCAGCAGCACCATCGTGCCGCCGACGTGCCAGATGCCGTAGCCGGGCAGGTCGGTGCCGCCGACGTGGTAGAGCGGGGCGAAGTTGAGGATCCGGTCGCCGGGGCGCAGCCCCAGCTCCACGATCTGGGCGTGCATGTTCATGTTCACGTTGCCGTGGGTGAGCAGGACGCCCTTGGGCAGGCTGGTCGTGCCGGAGGTGTAGACGATCCGCTGCAGGGCGGCGTCGTCCAGGTCGGCGTCGGCGACCCGGGCCCCCCGGTGGGCGTCGATCAGCGCCCGCAGGTCGAGCCAGCCGTCGCCGATCGGTTCGAGGGCGAGGCGGCGCACGCCCCCCGGGCCGGGACCATCGGCGGCCGGCGCGGCCTCCACCAGCCCGCCTTCGGTCAGGGCGGCTTCGGTCAGGGCCGCGAACTCCGGGACGGTCGCGACCGCCTGGACCCGGGCGTGCGCGAGCAGCCGCGCCAGCTCTCCCGCCGTGAGCCGGTAGTTCAACGGCACGAAGACCGCGCCGAGCTTCGCCAGCGCCAGGGACAGGATGAGGAACTCCGGCACGTTGTTCGCCACGATCGCCACCCGGCTGTCCCGGCGTACCCCCTCGGCCGACAGGCCCGCGGCCAGGGCGTTGACGTCGGCGTCGAGCTGCCGGTGGGTCCACCGGCGGCCCTCGAAGACGAGCGCGTCGACGTCGGCGAAGCGCCGGGCGTTGCCGGCCAGCATCGCGGCGATGTTGGCGGTGCTCACCCGGCCACCCCCGGGCGCGGGGAGCTGCGCTCCGGTGGTGGCGTCCCGGTGCCGCCCTGGCGCAGCAGCGTCTTGAGGACCTTGCCGGAGTCGTTGCGCGGCAGCGCGGCGACGACCTCGACGTACTTCGGGACCTTGTACCGGGCCAGTTCGGCCCGGCAGTGCCCGCGCAGGTCCTCGGCGGCGGTGGCCGCGCCGTCGCGCAGGACGACGAACGCCTTCGGCACCTCGTCCCACTGCGGGTCGGGGACGCCGACGACGGCGACCTCGGCGACGTCGGGGTGCCGGGCGAGGACCCGTTCGATCTCGGCGCTGGCGATGTTCTCCCCACCGGACTTGATCAGGTCGGCGCGGCGGTCGACGAACCACAGGTAGCCGTCGGCGTCGATCCGCCCGACGTCGCCGGTGAGGAACCAGCCGTCGCGGCGGGTCCGCCGGTTGGCCTCGTCGTCGTTCCAGTAGCCGGGCGAGACCTTCTCGCCGCGTACGACGATCTCCCCCGCCACCCCGGGGGCGACGGGCCGGAAGTGCTCGTCGACGATCCGGATCTGCACGCCGGGGAACGGCGCGCCGAGCGCGCCCAGCTTCGCCTCCTCGTGCGCGGCGTCCATATAGCAGACGCCGTTGCACAGCTCGGTCATGCCGAAGGTGTCGACGAGGCGCACGTGCGGCAGGCGGCGCTTCACCTCCCGGCGCACGCCCGGCGCGACCCCGGCGAAGAGCAGGTAGCGCAGCGCGGCGAGGTCCGGCGGGTCGGGCAGGTCCAGCACGCCGAAGAGGATCTGCGCGGCCAGCACCATGCCGGTGATGCGTTCCTCGGCGGCGATGCGGGCGATGTCCGCCGCCTTGAACGTCGGCGTGAGCACCATCGTCGCGCCCGCCACGAACGTCGCCAGGCCCGGCGCCTCCAGCCCGCTGACGTGGAACAGCGGCGCGGAGACCAGGATCCGGTCGGCGGCGGTCAGCTCCAGTTCGAGGACCTGCGCGAGGTGGTTCGCGGCGAGGTTGCCGTAGGTGTGCACGACCCCCTTGGGCCGGGCCGTGGTGCCCGAGGTGTAGAGCAGCCGGTGCACGTCGGCGGGGCCCTTCTCGGCGTCGGCGACCCGCACGCCGGCCGGCTGCCCGGCGAGCAGGTCGGCCAGCCGCCGCGCGCCGCCGACGACCCGTTCGCCGTTGGCGACGAGGGTCCGCAGCCCGGTCGCGGTCGCCAGCCGGGCGGCGTCGTCGGCGAAGTCGTCGTCGTAGAGCAGGCCGGTGACGCCGGCCTGGTCGAGGACGTACGCCTGCTCGTTGACGTGCAGCCGCCAGTTCAGGGGCACCGAGATCGCGCCGATGCGGCTGAGCGCGAGCAGCTCGATGACGTACGTGGCGGTGTTGCGCCCGAGCACGCCGACCAGATCGTCGGCGGTGATGCCGGCGGCCAGCAGCGCCGCCGCGTGCCGGTCGACGTCCGCGTCGAGCGCGGCGTACGTGAACCGGCGGTCCCCGTCGACGAGGGCCTCCCGGTCGGCGCGGCGCAGCGCCTGCCGGCGCAGGTGCTCGGTGACGTTGCTGGCGGCCATCAGTTGCCGCCGCCCTCGCGCCGCCGGGCCAGGATCTCCTCCCGGGACGGCAGCGACACGAACTCCAGCAGGTTGCCGTCGAGGTCGCGGGCCGCGAACGCGGTGATGTGGCCGTAGTTCTCCAGCAGCACCCGGTTGGGGGTGGTCAGGCAGTCGGCGCCCAGCTCGACGAGCCGTTGGTGCAGCTCGTGGATCTCGTCGAGCGGCACCTCGAAGCTGAGCAGGAAGGGCCCCAGCTCCAGGTGGCCGCCGGTCGCCGTCCGGGTGGTGGCGCCGTTCCACTCGATGAGTTCGAGCTGGCCGACGCGGCTGGGCCCCTGCAGGTACTGGACCTTCCCGGTGGTGCCGGCGGGCAGGCCCAGCGACACCTCGATCCCGGGGCCGCCGACATCGGTGCGCAGCGTCCTGCGGTAGCCGAGGGCCCGCTCGTAGAAGTCCGCGGCCCGGTCGACGTCGGAGACGGTGATGGCCACGTGGTGCACTTCGCTGACCGGCATGGTGACTCGCTTTCTGGGTTGTCCGCGCGGCTCAGGCGGCCGGTCCGGGCGGGCCGGCCAGGACCCGCTGGATCAGCGTGACCTCGTCGGCGCCGCTGTCGGGCACGACGAAGTCGTCGAGCCGGCAGATGTCGTCGATGGACCCGTCGATGTCGTCGGGGGTGGCCGGCTCGGGCCCGCCGTACCAGCCGGGGGTGACGCCGAGGAAGATCCGGCCGACCCGGCCGCCGCCGACGGTGAGGATGTGCCGGTTGATCCGGCACCGCTCGGAGGCGAGGTACGTCGCCACGGCCGCGACGTGCCGCGGGTCGAACCGGTCGGCCAGGTCGCCGAGGAGGTTCTCGGTCATCCGGGTCGCAGCCGTGGGCGCGATCGCGTTGACCAGGATGCCGTGCCGGGCGCCCTCCAGCGCGAGGACGTTCATCAGGCCCACCAGCCCGGCCTTCGCCGCCCCGTAGTTGGCCTGGCCGAAGTTGCCGAACAGCCCGGACGACGAGCTGGTCAGCACGATGCGGCCGTAGCCGCGCTCGACCAGGTGCGGCCAGGCGGGACGCAGCACGTGGAACGCCCCGGCGAGGTGCACGTCGAGCACGGCGGCGACGTCCTCGTCGCCCATCTTGGCCAGCGTCCGGTCCCGCAGGATGCCGGCGTTGTGGATGACCGCGTCGAGGCGGCCGTACGCGTCGACGGCGCGGCGCACGAGGCTCGCGCCGCCCTCGGCGGTCGCCACCGAGTCGGTCGAGGCGACGGCGGTGCCGCCGGCCGCGCGGATCTCGGCGACGACCTGCTCGGCCGCGCCGGAGGAGCCCGACCCGTCGACCGCGCCGCCGAGGTCGTTGACGACGACCGCCGCGCCCCGCTCGGCGAGGCTGAGGGCGTGGGCCCGGCCGATGCCGTTGCCGGCCCCGGTGACGACGACGACCCGGCCGTCGAGGGTGACCCGGGCGCTCATCGCTCGTTCCCCAGGACCGCCACGAACGCGACGGAGGAGCCGGGCTGCCCGCCGAGGTTCTGCGCGACCGCCAGCCGGGCGTCGGGCACCTGCCGGCTGCCGGCCTCGCCGCGCAGCTGCGTGAAGCACTCGAACATCATCCGCAGCCCGGTCGCGCCGATCGGGTGGCCGAACGACTTGAGGCCGCCGTCGGTGTTGACCGGCAGCGCCCCGTCGAGGTCGTAGCGGCCGTCGAGGATGTCGCGCCAGGCCTTGCCGCGTTCCGAGAACCCGAGGTCCTCCATGAGCACCACCTCCGTCGGTGTGAAACAGTCGTGCACCTCGGCCAGGGAGATCTGCGTGGCCGGGTCCGTGACGCCGGCCTGCTCGTAGGCCTGCCGGGCCGCCGCGACCACCTCCGGGAAGGTGGTGAAGTCGTACCCGTCGGTGGCCAGCCCGGCCCCCGACCCGGCGACGAAGCCCATCCCCCGCAGGTAGACGGGCCGGTCGGTGTAGCGGTGGGCGTCCTCGGCGCGCACGAGGATCGCGGCGGCGGCCCCGTCGGAGACGCCCGAGCAGTCCATGACGCCCAGCGGGCCGGCCACGCGCGGGGAGTTCTCCACCGTCTCGGCGGTCACCGCCTTGCGGAACTGGGCGCGCTCGTTGCGCGCGCCGTTGGCGTGGTTCTTCACGGCGACCCGGGTCAGGGCGTCGCGCATGCCGCGCGCGTCCACCCCGTACGCCCGCTGGTAGGCGGGGACGAGCAGGGAGAACCCGCCGGGCGCGGTCCAGTCGACGTCGGTGCCGTCGGCGGGCGGGTAGACGGCGGACAGCCCCGAGTAGGAGGAGTCCTTCAGCTTCTCCACCCCGGTCGCCATGACCATGTCGTACGCCCCGGACGCGACGGCGTAGGCGGCGTTGCGGAACGCCTCGGAGCCGGTGGCGCAGTAGTTCTCGACGCGGGTGACGGGCTTGCCGGTCAGCCGCAGCGGCCGGGCGAGGGTCTGCCCGGACAGGCCCGAGCCCTGGGTGCCGACCCAGAACGCGTCGACGTCGTCGAGGGTGACGGCGGGCAGCGACCCGACGCACTCCCGCACCGCGTCGACGAGCAGGTCGTCGGCCGAGGCGTGCCAGTGGTCGCGGAACGGGGTGCAGCCCATCGCGACGATCGCGACGTCGTTGACCGTGCGCCTACTGGCCATCGGTGGTGTCCTTTCCGGGCGGGGCGTCCTGGGGTGCCGGGCGGAGCTTCCAGAAGTAGTTGTGGATCGCGTCGGTGGTCCACAGCCGCCGGAAGGTCGGCGTCATCGCCATGCCCACCGTGACGTCGGCGGGCGCGACGTCGGTCGCGTACGCGCTGAGCCGTCCGCCGCCGTCGACGTCGGCGACGACGACCGCGACCTCCGGCTCCGGCATGGTGGTCAGGTGATCGCGGGTCACCGACACGACCCGGGCGGTGCGCTCGCGCAGCGAGACCTTCCCGGTGGCGTCGGGCGCCCCGGCGATGCCGCAGGCGGCGCAGACCCGGCCGGGTGGCGTGGTGACCGCGCCGCAGGCGCCGCAGCGGCTGCCCTCCAGGCGGTACTTCCAGC
The DNA here is from genome assembly GCF_020873825.1 of Micromonospora sp. DH13. NCBI lineage: Bacteria > Bacillati > Actinomycetota > Actinomycetes > Micromonosporales > Micromonosporaceae > Micromonospora > Micromonospora sp. DH13. The sequence goes on along the minus strand of NZ_JAHWGR010000030.1, from coordinate 77,911 downwards.
CGGCACGGCGGTGCATCGGCGGGGCCGCCGGGGCGGGTGCCGCCGGCCGCGCCGGGCCCTGCACGTCGAGCAGCCCGCGCCAGCGCAGGTAGCGGCCGTAGCCGAGGGGCTGCCGCGCGGCGAGCTGGTCGCGCACGGACGGGCCGCCGCGCGCCGCGCGTACCCCGTCGCCGACGGCGAAGACGAACGCGTCGGCGCCCTCGGTGGCCGACAGCAGCAGGATCGTCTGGCCGGGGCGGGCCTCGTCGAGCGCGGCGGCGAGCAGCAGCCCGGGGTGGGCGGCGCCGGTGAAGCCGGTGGCCCGCTCGATCGTCGCGTCCCGGCCGTCGCCGCCCAGCGCCCGGCGCAGCGCCGCCGCCGCGCGGGGGTTCGACGACGACACGACGACGGTGTCGACGGCGTCGAGGGACGCCTCGGCCAGGGCGCGGCGGGCCGCGTCGAGGCCGGCGGCGGCGAGGACCTCGGCGGTGAACCGCTCGTCCCAGACCCGGTCGTGCCGTTCCCCGGGCAGCCGCCAGCGTTCCAGGACCTCGGCGGTCCGGCCGGCGCGGGCCAGGAGCACGGCGGCGGCGTGGCCGCCGCCGACGAGGCCGACGGCGGCGTCGCCCTGGGCCAGCTCGTCGGGCGCGCCGGGGCGGGTGGTGCGCAGGTCGGCCAGGGCGGCGGTCGCGCCGGCCCGGACGACGAGGTCGAGGGCGGTGGCGCCGCTGCGGTGTCCGCGCAGGTCGACCGCGCCGATCCCCGGGTCGAGCCCGAGGGCCTCGTGCACCACGCCGGCGGACGTCTTCGCCTCGTACGGGGCGTTGGTGGTGGCGAACAGCAGTTGCCCGCCGGACGGGCTGGCGGCGGCGACGGGGCGCAGCGCCTCGACGGCCATCGTGACGGTGTCCTCGTCGAACGCGGCGACGCCCCGGGCCGGGCCGCCGCGGCGGGGCGGGTCGGTCGCGTCGAGTCGGTTGTCGGCGAGCACGTACGCCGGGAGGTAGGCCGCGTAGGCGTCGATGCCGGGCTGCTCGGGCATGGGTGGCGGGTTCTCCTTCGGCTCCACGCGGTTCTGGTCGGGCTCCACGCGGTTCTCCTTCAGGTCCACGAGGGGATGGCGGCGAGGAGCCGTCGGGTGTAGTCCTGCTGCGGCTGGTCCAGCACGCTCGCGGCGTCGCCGGCCTCGACGACCCGCCCGCCGCTCATCACCGTGATCCGGTCGCAGAGGTCGCTGGCCAGCATGAGGTCGTGGGTGACGAACAGCAGGCCGATGCCGAGCTCGTCGACGAGGGTGCGGAACAGGCCGACGACCTTGGTCTGGGTCGTGACGTCGAGGGCGGTGGTGCACTCGTCGGCGATCACCAGGGCGGGGCGGGTGACGACGGCGAGCGCGATGGCGACCCGCTGGCGCAGGCCGCCGGAGAGCTGGTGGGGGTAGCTGTCGAGGACGCGGGCCGGGTCGGCGATGCGCATCTGCTCCAGCACCTCCAGCGAGCGGCGGCGCACCTCGGCCCGGGTGATGTCGCGGACGTGCCGGCGCAGCACCTCGGCGAGCTGGGTGCGGACCCGCATCAGCGGGTTCAGCGACCGCGACGCGTCCTGGAAGACCATGCCGACGGCGCTGCCGCGCACCCGGTCGGTGCGGTCGACGCCGGGGGCCACCACCACGTCGCCGGCCAGCGTGACGGAGCCGTGCTCGACGCGGACGTTGCGGTCGAGCAGCCCGACGACGCAGCGGGCGAGGGTGGTCTTGCCGCTGCCGGACTCCCCGACGACGCCGACGATCTGGCCCCGGCGGATCTCCAGGTCGACGTCGTCGAGCAGGCGCAGGTCGCCGCCGGCGAGCCGGGCGGTGACGGCGAGGCCGTCGGCCTTCAGCAGTGCGCTCATCGGCGCGCCTTCCGGGGGTCGTGGTGGGTGAGCAGCGCGTCGCCGAGCAGGTTCACCAGCAGCACCAGCAGCGTGATGGCGAGCCCGGGGAAGAAGGCGATCCACCACGCCTGGCTCAGCTCGTCCTGGCCGGACGCCAGCATCGAGCCCCAGCTGTTCATCGGCGGCACCACGCCCAGGCCGAGGAAGCTCAGCGCGCTCTCGACCAGGATGGCCGTGCCGACCTGGAGGGTGCCGAGCGCGACGGTCGTGCCGGCCAGGTTGGGCAGGATGTGCCGGAAGACGATGCGGGGTTCCGACGCGCCGGCCGCGCGCAGGCCGAACACGAACTGCCGCTCCCGGATCGCCATGGTCGCCGAGCGGGTGACGCGGGCGCAGACGGCCCAGCCGGTGAGCGCCAGCACGAGGAACAGCACCGGCAGCGAGCTGCCCCGGTTCGCGATGATCGCGAGGGCGACGAGGATGAACGGCAGGGCGAGCTGGGCGTCGATGAGCACCGAGATGACCCGGTCGACCCAGCCCCGGAAGTAGCCGGCGAGCACGCCGAGCAGCGTGCCGGGGCCGATGGCGACGAGCGCGCCGACCAGGCCGATGACGATCGTCAGGCGGCCGGCCGTGACGAACTGGGTGAGCACGTCCTGGCCGAGCTTGTCGGTGCCGAGGGGGTGCGCCCAGGTGCCGCCGGGCAGGAAGGCCGGCGGCTGCCGGGTCGCGGCCAGGTCCTGGCCGGCCGCCGGGAGCAGCCCGGTCAGCGGCAGCACGAACACCCCGACGGAGACGACGGCCAGCGGCAGGGACAGCCAGAACACGGAGGTACGCGCGCGCCGGCCGGGCCGCCGGGGCGGCGTCCCCGCGGCGGTCGGGTCGAGTTCGAGTTGGCTCACGCCGGTCACCTCACCCTCGGGTCGACGATCGAGTGCAGGACGTCGACGACCAGGTTGAGCAGGACGAAGACCAGCGCGCCGAAGACGACGATCGCCTGCACGAGCGGGAAGTCGCGGAACTGGATGGCCTGGAGCGCGAGCTGCCCGAGGCCCGGCCAGGAGTAGACGTACTCGACGGCGACGGCGCCCGAGAGCAGGATGCCGGTCTGCAGCACGACGATCGTCAGGATCGGCATCATGGCGTTGGCGAACGCGTGCCGCCACACGACCCGGCGGTTGCCGAGCCCCCGGGCGCGGGCGGAGTCGATGTAGGGCTCGGCGAGGGCCTCGCTCATCGAGGCGCGGGTGAGCCGGGCGATGTGCGCCATCGGGTAGACCGACATGGTGAGGGCGGGCAGGATCAGGTGCTTCGGGGTGCCCGACTGCCCGGCGGGCAGCCAGCCGAGCTTCACGGCGAACAGCACCACGAGCATCATGCCGAACCAGAAGACGGGCACGGACTGCCCGAGCAGGGCGACGGTGGAGGCGGCCCGGTCCCACCAGGTGCCCTCGCGGGTCGCGGCGAGCACGCCGAGGGGCACGCCGACGCACACGGCGAGGCCCATGCCGGCGGCGACCAGTTGCAGCGTGTACGGCAGCCGGTCGGCGATCATCGACGTGTTGGACTGGTAGAACTGCAGCGACTGGCCGAGGTCGCCGGTGAGGACGCCCCGCAGGTAGTCGAAGTACTGCACGACCAGCGGCAGGTCGAGGCCCAGCTCGTGGCGCAGCGCCTCGCGCTGCTCCGGCGGCGCCAGCGGCCCGAGGATGGTGGCGGTGGGGTCGCCGGAGAGGCGGCCCAGCAGGAACGCGAGGCTGAGGGCGATCAGCAGCGACGCGAACAGGGACGCGAGCCGGCTGCCGACCCGGCGGACGGTGCTGGCCTTCATCGGCGGGACCTCCAGCGCGCTCCGGGCATGGCCGCGAGCAGCTCGCGGGTGTAGTCGTTCTCGGGGGTGACGAAGACCTGCTCGCAGGGTCCCGACTCGACGACCCGGCCGCGGTACATGACGTGCACGACGTCGCAGAGCGAGCGGACGACGGCGAGGTCGTGGCTGATCATCAGCAGCGCCGCGCCGGTGGTGGCGCGGATCTGCCGGAGCAGGGCCAGCACGTCGGCCTGGACGGAGACGTCGAGGCCGGAGGTCGGCTCGTCGGCGACGATGAGTCGCGGGCGCATGAGCAGCGCGCGGGCGATGCAGACCCGCTGGGCCTGGCCCCCGGAGAGCTGGTGCGGGTAGCGGTCGAGCAGCTCGGGGGCGAGCCGGACGCTGCCGAGCAGCTCGGCGTCGCCGATCCAGGAGGTGCGCTCGGGTTGCAGGGCGCGCAGTTCCCGCAGCCCGGACCGCACGGACTGCCGGGGGTCGAGGGAGCCGTGCGGGTCCTGGAAGACGACCTGCACCTCGGGCCGCAGCCGGCGCAGCCGCGTACGACTGATCTTCGACAGGGAGTGGCCGAGCAGCCGGATGTCGCCCCCGCCGCGCGGGCCCAGCGCGGTGGCGGCCATCGCGAGCGTCGTCTTGCCGGAGCCGGACTCGCCGACGACGGCGACGCTCTCGCCGGCGTCGATGCGCAGCGACACGTGGTCCACGGCGCGGAAGACCTGGCCGGTGCCGCGGTCGCGGTGCTCGACGACGAGGTCGTCGACCACCAGCACGGGGGTGTCCGTCTCCGGGGTGCGGGGGTGCCGGGCGGCCTCGCCCGACACCCCCTTGCGCACTGCCTCGGTCATCGTCAGCGGGTCGTCTTCGTGAAGTCCACGGTGTTCAGGGGGCCGAACACCACGCCGGAGACGCCAGGGGCGGTCGCGTAGTTGAACACCTGCCGGTACAGCGGCACGTAGCAGTGCTTGTCCACCACGCCGATGGTGTTGAGCTGGTCGTAGATCGGGGCGGCCTGCTCGGCGCCGTCCTGTTCCAGCGCCTGCTGGGCGAGTTCGTCGATCTTCGGGTCCGGGCAGTTGCCGGTGATCGACTTCGTCTTCAGGAAGCCGCTGACGAAGTAGTCCGGCACGGCGACGTTCGGCACCCCGGCGAAGATGGAGATGCCGGGCACCTGGCGGCCGATGATCCGCTTGACGAGCGTGCCGTAGTCGAGCGGCACGTACGTCACCTTGAAGCCGGCCTGTTCGAGGCTGCCGCCGACGGCCTGGGCGACCTCCTCGATGTTGGTGTACTGGGCCGCCGGGTAGCTGATCTGCACGGTCGGGGCGGCGGAGCCGACGAGTTCCTTCGCCCGGGCGGCGTCGGCGGTCACGCTGCGCGACGGCTGCTGGCCCGGCTTGACGTTGAGCAGCCCGGCGTCGGCGACGGCCTGGCCGTCGAAGATGCCCTTGACGATCGCGTCTCGGTCGATGGCCAGGGCGGCGGCCTCGCGCAGCTTCGGGTCGTCGAAGGGCGCCTTCGTCGAGTCGAGGAACGCGATGATCTTCATGGCGGTCTCGGTGCTGACCACGTCGACGCCGGCGCTCTTGGCCGCGCTCGCCTGCGCGGGCGGCAGGTCGAAGGAGATGTCGACGCTCTTGCTCTGGATCAGCGCGAGGCGCTGCGCGGCCTCGTTGGCCCAGGTGAAGGTGACGCCGTCGTTGGTGGCCTTCGTGCCCCAGTAGTCGGGGTTCTTCTTGACCGAGATGTCGCGGCCGGCGTTCGCGCCCGCCCACACGTACGGGCCGGTGCCGACGGGTGCGGCGGCGAAGCCCTCCGACCCCTTCTCCTGGTAGTACTTCGGCGGCACCAGGTAGACCGTGGTGAGCAGGTCGGGGATGTTGTACTGCGGGGTCTTCGTCTTGACCACGACGGTGGTGGCGTCGGGCGCCTCGATCGCGGTGACGTTGGTGAAGTAGGACTTGAGCTGGGAGGCGGCGGCGTCGCGGGTGAGCGTGATGGTGTTCGCCACGGCCGCGGCGTCGGCCTTCTCGCCGTTGCTGAAGGCGATGTCGGGCCGGACCTTGAAGGTCCAGGTCGTCGCGTCGGTGCGCGTCCAGCTCGTGACCAGGCCCGTGTCGGTCGGGGCGAGGTCCTTGTCGGTGTTGATCAGGGGCTCCAGCATCGTCGCCCAGACGATCTGGGCGGAGCGCGCGCCGACGATCGGGTCGAGGGTCGCCGGCTGGGCGGCGAGCAGCGCCCGGATGGTGGCCGAGCCGGACGACCGGGCGTCATCGGAGTCGGACCCGCCGCACGCGGTGAGGCTGGCGCTCGCGACGGCAAGGGCGGCGGCCACGGCGAGGGGCCGCCGGGAGCGCAGGAATTTCGTGATCATCATGGGCGTCCTTCAGAGGCGATGGACCCGTCATGTCTCGGCCTGGGCCGGCGGTGACGTTCGCCACAAAGTACCGACCAGCCGGTATCAAGTCAACGGGTCGAGCGGGTATCTCGTCCGTGACGTTCGTGTGTCAAAGGGCCGCCCGCCAGGGGCGTTGTATTCATACCGACCGGTATGTATGATGCGGCGGTGACCATCACCCTCACCCATGGGCACGACGGACGCGTGGCGCACGTCCGCTACGACAACGCCGCGCGCGGCAACTGCGTCGACGACGCCGCGCTACGGGAACTCGTCGACACCATGACGTCCGCCGCCGCCGACGAGACCTGCGTGGTGATCCGCCTCGACATGGCCGGGCGGCACTTCTGCGGCGGCTGGGACACCTCGTCCTTCGCCGGGCTGGCCGGCGCGACCCGCGAGGCGGTCTCCGCCCGGCTGCGCGGCAGCGACGCGGCGCTGGAGGAGATCCGGCGGCTCCCGGTGCCCGTCGTCGCCGCCGTCCGGGGCCACGTCATCGGGTTCGGCGCGGGCCTGCTCGACGCCGTGCACCTGCCGGTCGCCGCCGCCGACGCCCGGCTGTCGCTGCCGGAGGCCCGCTTCGGCTTCGCGCCCGCCGGGGTCGGCCACACGATCGCCCGGGCCCTGCCCCGGGCGCACGCCTACCACCTGCTGACCGGCGCGGCGACCGCCACCGCCGCCCAGCTGCACGCGTGGGGCCTGGTCGCCCGGGTAGTCCCCGACGCCCACCTCGACCGCGAGGTCGACGACCTCGTCGACTCGCTGCTCGCGCTGCCGCGGGGCACCCTGCGGGCGGTGGTCGAGGTCGTCGAATCGAGCCTGGCCACCGGCGCCCCCGACCACGCGTACGACGTGTCGGCGCGCACGATCGTGGCCGGCCTCGCCGCGCGGGCGGTGTCCGGGTGAGCCGGCCGTTCCGGCCCGGCGAGGCCGTCTGGGTGGAGCTGTGCACCCCGCATCCCGAGCGGGCCGAGGCCTTCTACGGCGCCCTGCTCGGCTGGACGGTCCGCGCGGAGCGGCTGGGCGCCACCACCTACCGCATGTGCGGCGTCGCCGGGCGTGACGTCGCCGGCATCTCCGACGCCGCCGCCCTGCACGGTGGCCGTCCCCGGGGCTGGCTCACCTACTTCGCCGTCGACGACGTCGCGGCGTCGGCGCGGCAGGCGGTCGCGCTCGGCGGGGAACTGGTCACACCCCCGCGCTACCTGCCCGCAGCCGGCACCGGCGCGGCGGTCGTCGACCCCTTCGGCGCGGCCTTCGGCCTCTACCAGGGCGAGTCGCGCGCCGGCGTCCAGGCCCTCAACTCGGTCGGCGCGCTGTGCTGGAACGAGCTGGACACCGGCGAGCCCGCGCGGGCGGTGGCCTACTACCGGGCCCTGTTCGGCTACACCAGCCGCCAGCGCGGCGACGCGCCGACGGCCCGGCCGTACACGCTGCTGATGCTCGACGACGTCCCGGTGGCCGGCGTCCTCGAACTGGACAACGAGTGGCCCAACCTCATCCCGTCGAAGTGGATCACCTACTTCGCCGTCGCCGACCTCGACGACGCGCTGGCCCGGGTCGCCGCCCTGGGCGGCACCCCGACCGTCGGGCCGGTCGACAGCCCGCACGGACGCCTGCACCTGATCAAGGACCCCGGCGGACACACGCTGTGCCTCATCCAGCTCGAAGGCGGGCTGCGCCCCGCGCCCGACTCCTGCGACCCGGCGGTGACCCGATGATGGCCGAGCCCCTGTTCGACTCCGCCGAGTTCCGCCAGGTGTGCGGGCACTTCCCCACCGGCGTGACCGCCGTGACCGCCGTGACCGGCGCGGGCGAGGTCGCCGCGCTGACCGTGAACTCGTTCACCTCGGTCTCGCTGCGGCCGCCGAAGGTGCTGTTCTGCGTCACCAGCCACTCGTCGAGCTTCCCGGTCCTGATGGCGGCCGACCGCATCGCGATCCACATCCTCAGCCAGAACCAGGAGGACGTGGCCCGGCGGTTCGCCACCTCCGGCCTGTCCGGCGCGCAGCGGCTCGACGGGGTGTCCTGGGTGCCCGGCCCCGACGCCGTCCCGCTGCTGCCCGGCACGCCGGCGATCCTCGCCGGCCGCCGCGACGAGGTGATCACCAGCGGCGACCACGTGATCGTCCTGCTGGACGTCGACCACGTGCACCTGAAGCCGACGGGCGTGCCCGCGCTGTCGTTCTACCGGGGCCGGTTCGTCGCCCCGTCGGACGCCGCGCCGGAGTGAGCGCGTCGGATTGAACGCGCCGGCGCGACCGACCGGCGTGCCCGCGCCGGCGCGACCCGTCGGGTCGCGCCGGCGCGGCGGTCGCCCGCAGCAGCGGACTCAGCCGTGGTAGCGGAACAGGATCTCCGCCACGCAGCAGGGCTGCGACCGGTCGGCGAACTCCACGACCACCGACGCCTTGGCCTGCACGCCGCCGGGCGAGCCGTCCTGCGCCGCCGGGATCGGCCGGGCCGAGACGAGGGTCGCCGTGCCCTGGATCTCGACGCCCGGCGGCAGCGGCCGCACGAAGCGGACCCGGTCCAGGCCGTAGTTGACCCCCATCGAGTGCTCCCGCACCTCGAGGATGTCCGCGAGCAGGAGCGGGACGAGCGCCAGGGTCAGGAACCCGTGCACGACCGTCGTGCCGAACGGCCCCGAGCGCGCCCGTTCGACGTCGACGTGGATCCACTGGTGGTCGCCGGTGACGTCGGCGAACCGGTCGATCTGCTCCTGGGTCACCACCCGGGGCTCGCTCGCGCCCAGGTCCTGGCCGACGAGGTCGAGCAGGTCGCCCGGGGTGTTCACGATCGTCTTCTTCGCGGTGCGCATGGGTCGCTCCGTTCCAGCGTGTCGGTCGAGGGGTGCGGCGGGACAGGGCTGTGGCGGGACAGGGCCGTGGACTAGGCCGGGGGCCCTGGCGGGCCGGCGGGGCCCGCCGCCTGGTCCGCGACGTGCGCGACGAGGGTCTCCCACTCCCTCGCCCAGGCCGCGTCGGCGACGGCGGGCCGGGCGAGGCCCAGCATCCGGCGGACCGCCGTCTCGTCGCGGGCCGCGATGGTGGCCACCAGCGCGTCGACGTGCGGCACGAGGTCGGCGTCGGCGACGGCCTCGCTGACCAGGCCCCGGCGGGCGGCCTCGTCGGCCGTCCACGTCTCGCCGGTGACGAGCAGCCGGCGGGCCAGCGCCGGGCCGACGGCGAGCGGCAGCAGGACGCTGGAGCCCCAGCCGGGGACCTGGCCGACGGCGAGGTGCCGGTCGCCGAGGCGGGCGCTGCCGGCGGCGACGGCGACGTCGCAGGCCAGCAGCAGTTCGAGCCCGCCGCCGAAGGCCGCCCCGTTGACCGCGGCGACCGTGGGCACCGGGGCCGAGCCGATCGCGCGCACGAGGCGGCGGCCCCGGTCGAGGAAGGCCCGCAGCGCGGGCTGGTCGCCGAGCAGGCCGGTGGCCTCCGCGAGGTCCGCGCCGGCGCAGAAGCTCCGGCCGGTCCCGGTGAGCACGAGCGCCCGTACGCCGGGATCGCCCGCACCGGCGAGCCACCGTTCGAGGCCGGCGAGCACCGTGCTGTCGCACGCGTTGCCCGCGCCCGGGCGGTCGATGCGGGCCCAGAGGGCGGGCCCGCGCCGGGTGACGACGACGGTCATGCCAGGCTCACGCAGAGCTTGCCGAACGCGGTGCCGGCGAGCATCCGGGCGGCCTGGGTGCGGACGTCGGCGAGGTCGACGACGCTGTCGACGGCGGGCCGGATGCCGTGGGTGTCGACGTAGTCGACGAGGGCCCGGAACTCGTCGAGGGAGCCCATGGTCGACCCGTGGACGGTGATCTCCCGGGCGAACAGGCGCGGCAGGTCCAGCTGGGCGGTGAAGCCGCTCGTGCAGCCGCACACGACGATGACGCCGCCGGCCCTGGTCGAGCGCACCGAGTGCGCGAAGGTGGCGGGGCCGACGGTCTCGACGACGACGTCGGCGAGCTCCGGCACCCGTTCGCCGACGTCCAGGGCGACGGCCGCGCCGAGGGCGAGCGCCCGCTCGCGCTTGGCCGGGGAGCGGGAGGTGACGACGACGGTGGCGCCGGCCGCCACGGCGAGGCCGACGGCGGCGGTCGCGACGCCCCCGCCCGCGCCCTGCACGAGCACGACCCGCCCGGGCCCGACCGTGGCCTTGGTGAACAGCATCCGGTACGCGGTCAGCCAGGCCGTGGGCAGGCACGCGGCCTCGGCCCAGCTCAGGGCGGCGGGCTTGGGCACGAGGTGGCCCGCCGGCACGACGGCGCGCTCGGCGAGGAGACCGTGGCCGGCGTCGGGCAGCAGCGTCGCGTGGGTGACGGTGCGGCCGTCGGGCGCGGTGGGCAGCACCGGGTAGACGACGACGTCCCGGCCGTCGGCCACCCCGGCGGCGTCGCTGCCGATGACGTGGGGCCCGCCGTGGGGGCGGCCGGCGACGCCGCGCAGCGTCCAGATGTCGTGCATGTTGAGCGCGCCGGCCCGGACGTCGACGCCCACCCAGCCGGGGGGCGGCTGCGGGTCGGCGAGGTCGCCGACGCGGAGGGCCTCGACGGGACGGTCGGCGCAGGGCTCGACGACGTGGGCGGCCCTCATGCCGGCGCCGATCCCGCCGGCTCGACGGGTCCGTTCCAGAACGCCACGTCCGCCAGGTCGGCGCGGGCGGCGGGGCGGAAGTCGACGCCCCGGGTGTAGGCGACGGGGAGCAGGGTGATCGGCCGCCACTCGGCCGGCAGGCCGAGCACCGCCTGGACGCCGCTGGCCTTGTGGGCCAGGGCGGTGGCCAGCACCGAGCCGAGGCCCCGGGAGCGCAGCGCGAGCTGGAAGGACCAGGCGAACGGGAAGATCGAGCCGTAGTATCCCGACGCGGTGCCGCCGACCGGCCGCTGCGGCAGCGGCTTGGTGCTGCACAGGACGACCAGGACCGGCACCCGGTCGAGGTGGTCGACCAGGTACTTCACCGCGCGCAGGACCCGGGCCTGCCGTGCCTGGGCCTGCGGGTCGGCGCGGACGGTCGGCGACAGGCGGGTGGTGGTCGCCGCCTCGCCGCTGGCCAGGGGGCGTTCGACCGTCTGGTGCCAGACCTCGGTGTAGAGCCCGGACAGCTTCCGTTTGAGGGTGGGGTCGTCGACGGCGACGATGCGCCAGTCCTCGAGGTTGGAGCCCATCGGCGCCTGCTGCGCGAGTCGGAGGCACTCCTCGACGACGGCGCGGGCGACCGGCCGGTCGAAGTCCATCCGGCGGCGCACCGCGCGGGTGGTCGTCAGCACCTCGTCGATGTCGGTGATCACTCTGGCGCTCATCCGGGTTCCTCTCCCGTGCGGCGGCCGACCTCCGCGTCGAAGCCCATCAGGTCGGCGATGTGCAGGGTGTCGCAGTACTCCCGGACCTCGCCGATGCCGTCGGCCCGGACGTCGACGATCCACAGGTAGCGGTTCTGGTAACGGGCCCCGTCGGCGAGGACGGCGTCGCCTACCGCCTCGACGGCGACCAGGGTGTCGTCGGCGATCCAGCGGCGTGGGGTCACCGTGACGGCGGGCGACCGGTGGCCGCCGAACGTGTCAAGGTCGCCCCGGGCCAGCGCCGCCAGGGCCGTCGCCACGGCCGGCGGTGGGTCGCCTGGGTCGGGCGCGTCGCCGGCCACCGGGTGGTCGAGGCTGCTTCGGGGTACGGGCGCACCGCCGCCCACCACCTGCTGGGCGTGGGCGGTGTCGAGGTACTCGCGGACCGCGACGATGGCACCGGTGGCGTCGACGTCGAAGACGAACCCGTACCGGTTGGCGTACTCGACGCCGCTGGCGTGCACGCCGTGCCCCTCGACCTCGATGACGCACGTGTCGTCACCGGCGACGACGCGGCGCGGGATCTGCCGGCAACCGGTCGGGAACGCGGTGGGGCCGAGCCGGCGCATCAGCGCGAGCTTGTCGTCCATCCGCATGACGCCGTGCAGCGGGAACCGGCCGCTTCCGTGGGGGGACAGTTGCGGGTCGCCGCCGCGGCGGTCCGGGCCGGTGTCGACCCACCAGGTCGCGCCGGTGGCGCAGAGGCGGGCGAGGCCGCCGAGGCTTCCCCGGTCGAGCGCGGAGATGAAGTCCATCCCCGCCCGTACGGCGCGTGTCACCCGACCCCCTACATACCGACTGGAAGGTATCTACCACGCCCGGCCAGGCAACTCAAGGGGCAGAGTTCATACCGACCGGATGGTATTCTGTCGCGACAGGCTGTCCGACGAGGGGGTTCGTGGTGTTCGAGGCGTACCAGTTGCCCGAGGAGCACGCGGAGGTGCGGGCGGCCGTCCGCGCGGTGTGCGACGCCAAGGTCGCGCCCCACGCGGCCGAGGCCGACGAGACCGGCCAGTTCCCGCAGTCCTCCTACGACGCGCTGCGCGCCGCCGACTTCCACGCCCCGCACGTACCCGCCGCATACGGCGGCGCCGGGGCCGACGCCCTCGCCACCGCGATCGTCATCGAGGAGGTCGCCCGCGCCTGCGCCTGTTCCTCCCTCGTCCCGGCCGGCAACAAGCTGGGCACCATGCCGCTGCTGCTGGCCGCCGACGAGCAGCTCAAGCAGCGCTACCTCCCGCCGGTGGCCCGGGGCGAGGCCATGTTCTCCTACTGCCTGTCCGAGCCGGAGGCCGGCAGCGACGCGGCGAGCATGCGCACCCGCGCGGAGCGCGACGGCGACACCTGGGTGCTCAACGGGGTCAAGCGGTGGATCACCAACGCCGGGCTGAGCGAGTTCTACACGGTGTTCGCCGTCACCGACCCGACCGCGCGCTCCCGGGGCATCTCCGCGTTCGTGGTGGAGCGCACCGACCCCGGGATCAGCTTCGGCGCGCCCGAGCGGAAGCTCGGCATCAAGGGCTCGCCGACCCGCGAGGTCTACTTCGACGACTGCCGCATCCCGGCCGACCGGATCATCGGCGCGCCGGGCACCGGCTTCGCCACCGCGATGCGGACGCTGGACCACACCCGGGTCACCATCGCCGCCCAGGCCCTCGGCATCGCGCAGGGCGCGCTCGACCACGCGCTGGCCTACGTGCGCCAGCGCCGGCAGTTCGGCAGGGCGGTCGCCGACTTCCAGGGCGTCCAGTTCATGCTCGCCGACATGGGCATGAACCTGGAGGCGGCCCGCCAGTTGACGTACGCCGCCGCCGGCCGGTCCGAACGCGGCGAGCCGGACCTGACCTACTTCGGCGCGGCGGCGAAGTGCTTCGCCTCCGACGTGGCCATGCGGGTCACCACCGACGCGGTGCAGCTGCTCGGCGGCTACGGCTACACCCGGGACTTCCCGCTGGAGCGGATGATGCGCGACGCCAAGATCACCCAGATCTACGAGGGGACCAACCAGGTCCAGCGCATCGTGATGGCCCGCCAGCTCCTCGGCGGCTGAGACGGCCGGCGGCTCCCCGGCCGGCGGTCAGGCGTAGAGGCCCTCCAGCACCATCGCGCTGAACTGGCGCGCCACCTCGTCGACGCTGAGCGGGCCGCCGACGTTGAGCCACTGGTACGCCCAGGCGCACATGCCGACCAGCCCGAACGTGGCGATGCGCGGGTCGACGTCGGAGCGGAACGCCCCCCGGGCGACGCCGTCGGCGATCATCCCGGCGAAGGCCGACTCCACCAGGCCCCGCTTGCGGGTCACCTCGGCGAACAGGTCGGCGGTGAGGTTGCGCCGCTCCTGGTAGAAGATCGTCACGTGCGCCCGGTATTCGGCGACGCTGGTCAGGCTGAACCGGATCAGCTCGGCCACCCGCACCTTCGGGTCGTCGCTGCCGGCCTCGATCTTCGCGATCGCGGCGAGCTGCGCCTCCAGGTACTCCTCCTGGATGTGGCGCAGCAGGTCGTCCTTGCTCTCGAAGTGGTGGTAGAAGGCACCCTTGGTGAGCTTGGCCCGGTCGGCGATCTCCTGCACCGACGTGCGGTCGAAGCCGCGCTTCTCGAACAGCTCCAGCGCGCTGGCGATCAGCGACTTGCGGGTGTTCTCCGGGTCGTAGCCGTCGGGCCACCGCTGCCGGCGACGGGTCGACTCCGGCCGGTTGGACGTGGCACGCGCCATTGGTGGCCTCCTATCCCCTGCACAGCCCCACAATGCTACCGTCCGGTCGGAAGGAATGGGGTACGCGGCCCGGGGCGGTTCGCGCCGCGCCCCGTCGGTCAGGCCGCGCCCCCGTTGACGTACACCACCTGGCCGTTGATCCAGCGGGCCGGGCCGGCCAGGAACGCCACCACCTCGGCGGTGTCGGCCGGGTCGCCGAGCCGCCCCATCGGCGACATCGCCGCCATCGCCGCGATCGTCTGCTCGTCCTTGCCCGCCAGGAACAGGTCCGTGCCGGTGGCGCCCGGCGCGACCGCGTTCACCGTGACGTCACGCCCGCGAAGCTCCCGGGCCAGGATCAACGTGATCGCGTCCACCGCCGCCTTGCTGGAGGCGTACGCGGCGTAGCCGGGCATGGACAACCGGGGCGTCGTGCTGGAGATGTTGACCAGCGCGCCGCCGGGCCGGATCCGGCGGGCCGCCTGCTGGTCGACCACGAACGTGCCGCGCACGTTGACGCGGTGCACGCGGTCCAGCTCCGCCAGATCCAGCTCGGTCACCGGGGCGTGCGACGCCACCCCGGCCGAGTGCACGACGACGTCGATCCCCCCGTACGTCCGCTCGGCCACGTCGAACAGCTCCGCCACGGCCACCTCGTCGGCGACGTCGGCCGGCACCGCGACGGCGTCCCCGCCGGCGGCGACGATCGCCGCCACGACCTGCTCCGCCGCGGACTTGCCGGTGGCGAAGTTGACCACCACCGCGAAGCCGTCCGCCGCCAGCCGCTGCGCGACCTGCCGGCCGATGCCCTGGGAACCGCCGGTCACGATGGCGACACGCTGCGGGACGGTCATGACGATTCTCCTGGTCCTCGCGGGGCCGGGACGGCGACGCCGCCCCCCGGAGATCGAATTAGATCAAACGGCGTACGTCAAGGGCCGCCCCCACGGTCGCCCCGCACCAGGCGCCGTGGGGGCGGCGGTCCACGCCGGCCCGCCCGTGGATCAGCCGGCCGCCGGTGCCACCCAGGAGGACCGGATCAGCTCCCGCTCGGTGGCGGCGAGGTGGGCGGTCGCGGCGAGCCAGGCCCAGGCGTACCGGTCCGGGTCGGGGTCGGTGAGCCGCCCGAACGCGTCCCGGCCGCGCCGGTCCGACTCCGCCACCAGCGCCGACGCCACCGCGGCGGCGGTGGTGAAGCCGGCCCGGCGCAACGGCACCGCCAGCGAGGCGGCCTCGTCGCGGGCCGCCTCGGCCACCGCCCGGCGGCCACCCGAGACGGCCAGCTCCACCAGCCGACGCACCCGCCACAGCGGGGACTCCGCGACCGCGTCGACGTCCGGCGCCGACTGCGCCGCACCGGCCTGCGCGCGGGGCGGCAGGTGCGAGCCCTGGATCTGGTCGTAGCCCAGGTCCGCCCGCCCGTGCCACTCGGGCGGCAGCCGCAGGGTCTCGGTGGCACCCGGCACCGCGCCGACCGCGAGCGGGCGCAGCGTGCCGGCCCGGTCGGGGTCCAGCCGGCCGACCACCCGGATCCGCAGGCCCGGCCAGGACGCCAGCCGCCGCAGGTTGGCCACGTGCGCCAGCACGGGGTGCGGGTTGGCCGGCACCAACCGGATCACCGGCCCGTCCGGCACCGGTGCCCGGTCCGCCCCCACGCCGGGGGCCAGCTCGCGGGCCAGCACCTGGTCGCCGACCGCGCCGACCACCACCAGGTCGGCGCCGAGCAGCGCCGTGCCGGCCCGCCCCGCATCGGCCGGGTCGTCGACGGCGAGCTGCCCGGACACCACCTCCGCCAGCGGCCGGGCGAACAGCTCCGCCAGCGCGCCGCTGGACCAGTCGGCCCCGGTGAGGGGGGTGGCCCGCACCCCCGCGCCGGCACCGAGCCGGCCGTCCGGGGAGACCGTGCCGCCGGTGATCCGCAGGCCGCCCCGGGCCAGCGCCGCGTGGTCGACCGAGGCCGCGCCCATCTCCGTGACCGCGTGGGCGCAGTCCCTGGCGCGGTTCGGGCCGCCCGGCTTCACGTCGGCGAACGAGAGCCGACGGCCGTCGGCGGCGACCAGGTGGGTGACCACGCCGGCGTACCCGGTCGCGCTGATCACCGGTTCCCGGCAGACGCCGTACACCTCCAGCGTGCCGTCCGGCTCGTAGGCCCGCCGCAGCACGCCGACCAGCGCCGGATCGGGATCGCCGGCGGCGAGCCGACCCGCCGCGTACAGCAGGTCGTGCAGCACCTCGACCAGGTCGGCGAGCCGGTGGCCGGTCTGC
Source organism: Micromonospora sp. DH13 (assembly GCF_020873825.1). NCBI lineage: Bacteria > Bacillati > Actinomycetota > Actinomycetes > Micromonosporales > Micromonosporaceae > Micromonospora > Micromonospora sp. DH13. The sequence continues at coordinate 61,542 of NZ_JAHWGR010000030.1, read as the reverse complement.
CGGGACCGGTGCGCGCGCAGGCCGCGCACCAGGCGCAGCGCGGCGGCCTCGGCGCGCGGCAGGCCGGCCAGGCGGGCACCGTGCGCGGCGCGCAGCAGATCGGCCTGACCGACCGCGCCGGCGGCCGGGACACCGGAGGCGAGCACCGCGGCGGCGGCCCGCCACAGGGCGCCGGCGGCGGCCCGCTGCGCCTTCGTCGGCGCGCCACCGGCGACGGCCGGGCCGGCCGCGCCCGCCCGCCCGGCCCTTCTGGCCCGCCCGGTGCCGTCCGGGGTGGACGGCGCGGCGGGTGCCGGGTCGGGGTGGCTGGCCGGGTCGGCGACCGGGCAGGCGGCCAGGACCGCCGCGAGGTGCAGGCAGCGGGGTGCCAGCAGGCAGGCACACCGGGCCTGCTCCGGACCGGTGACCGCGCCGGTCGGGCCGGGCCGCAGCACGACCAGGGCCTCCGGCCCACACTCGACCGACACGCCGCCGTCGACCTGGCCGACCGGCACCGCGGCCAGCCGCTCGACGGTGGCGTCCAGCCGCCGGCGCAGCCGCGACGGCAGGGCCGCCACCGCCGCGGCGGCGACCGCCGGCGACACCGGCGGCAACCGGTCCGCGGCCACGGCGGTGGGGGTACGGTTCGTCAACGTGATCCTCCCCGGACACGGTCGCCCACCCAGCGGGCGAGTTCGAGCGGGCTGAGCGCGGCGACCGGCATCCCGGCCGCCACGAGCTGCTCGGCGACCGGCACCGAGTAGCAGGGCAACCCCCGGTCGTTGAGCGCGGCGCAGCCCAGCAGGTGCACGCCGGCCGACGCCAGGGTGCGGACCTCGCCGAGCAGCCCGGCCAGCGGGTAGCCCTCCTCGAAGTCGCTGACCACGGCGACGATGGTGCGGCTCGGCACGGTCACCAGCGAGCGGGCGTGGGCCAGCCCGGCGGCGATGTGCGTGCCGCCGCCGACGCGCACCTCCAGCAGCAGCGACAGCGGGTCGTCGACCCGGTCGGTCAGGTCGACCACCTCGGTGGAGAAGGCGAGGAAGTGGGTCGACAGGGTGGGCACCCCGGCCAGCACGGCGGCGGTCAGCGCCGACCACACCACCGACGCCTCCATCGAGCCGGACACGTCGACCACCAGCACCAGCCGCCAGTCGGCCTCCCGGCGGGTGCGGGTGTGGAACACCGGGCGCTGCGGCACGACCACCGTCCGGCCGTCGCCGAGCCGCCGGGTGTGTGCCAGGTTCGCCCGCAGCGTACGGGCCAGGTTGATCCGCCCGCCGGGTCGGCGGGTCGGGCGCGGGCTGGTCAGCCCGGTCAACGCCGGCCGCGCCTGGTTGGCCAACCGCGCGGTCAGCTCCTCGACCAGTCGCCGCACCAGGGGCCGCAACGCGGCCAGCTTCGCCTCGGGCAGGCCGCCCGCCAGCGACAGCACCGACGCCAGCAGCTCCACCGAGGGGCGCACCGAGGCCGGGTCGAGTTCGCTGAGCACGTCGGTGCGGCCGTTCTCGGCGGCCCGGGCGATGACCTCCTCGCGCACCGTCGTGCCGAACAGCGCCTCCAGTTCGTCGGCCCACTCGCGGGCCGTCGGGAAGGCGGGCTCCTGCCCACCGCCTGCCGAGGGGCCGAGGTCGATGCCGCCCTCGCCGCGCCCCGCCCCGTACAACTCGTCGAGGGCGCGGGCGTAGCGGCGGGCGTCGGCCGGCAACCGGTCGGGTTGCCGGCCGAGCAGCAGCCGCCACCGGTCGGCCGGGGTCAGCCCGCCGCCCGGCGCAGCCGCCGCCCGGTCCCCGCCGCCGACGGGGGCGTCGACGGCACCGGCGTCCGGGCCCGGGAGCGGCAGGGCGCGGGCGAGCAGCACGGCCCGGCCGGCCGCGTCGGCGGCGGCCCACCGGGCCAGCAGCTCGGGCGGGGCGGACAGGGACAGGTCGAGCCGGTCGCCCAGCCGTTCGGCGACGGTGTCCAGCAGCCGCTCCCGGGCCGCCGGGGTGAGCGCGTCGAACCCGCCCCGCAGCGCGGGCAGCCGGTCCAGGAACTCGGGGTCGGTGAGTCGTTCGACCCGGTCCAGCAGCGGGTCCAGCGCGGCGGGCGCGGACTGCAGCAGGGGGTGCGCGGCGGTGAGCAGGCCGCCGAGCAGCCGGTGCAGGTGCCGTCGCGTATCCGGCCCGGTGGCCGCGTCGACCCAGCCGGCCACGCGGGTGCCCAGGGTCGCCAGGTCGGTCAGGTCGAGCAGCACCCGGGCCGCCAGGGCGGCGCCCTGCATCAGCGCCGAGCCCGACCGGGTCAGGTCGTCGAGGGCGGCGTCCAGGCGCAGGCCGATCCGGTCCTGCCCGGCCCGCACAGCGAGGTCGACCAGGGCGGCGGCGTCGTCCGCGGCGTCGCTGCCGGCCAGGCCCGGCAGCCCGCGCACCGCCGCGTCCAGCAGCACGACGGCCAGCTCGGCCGCCCGCTCCCGGCTCTCGGCGGTGGTGCCGGGCAGGTGCTGCCGGCGCAGCGCCTCCAGCAGGTCCAGTGCCGCCAGCAGCTCGGGCAGCGTGCCGGTGGCGGGCAGCACGACGGCGGCCAGGTCGAGCCGGTCGGCGACCAGCTCGGGCAGGTCGCACCGGGCGGCGTCGCGGAGCCCGGCGAGCAGCTGCGCGGCGGTGGGCCCGCCGTCGGCGACCTCGCGGCGGAACCGCTCCCGCAGCGTGCCGGTCGCGGCCAGCGCCGCGGTGACCCCGCGCACGCCGACCAGGTCCAGACGGGCCGCCACGGACGGGGTCCAGGCCAGCTGCCAGCGGGTGGTCAGGGCGGCCCCGTCGCCGGTGCCGGTCACCGCGACGGGTTCGCCGTAGCCGACACCGCAGACGTGCAGGCGGTGCAGCAGGACCTCCCGCCGCCGGTCCAGGTCGGTGCGCAGCGGGTCCAGGCGGACCTCGCGGGCCTTCGGGCTGTCGGGGTGGGGCAGGCGCAGCGCGGCCAGCGCCGCCTCGACCGCCGGGCCGAGCCCGGAGCGGGGCGTGCCGGGGGCCGTCCGGCCCCGGTCGGCGCCGACCAGCACGGTCTCCAGCGCACGGGCCAGGGCGCGGCCCCGGCCGAGCAGCTCGCCCTGGCCGAGCACGGTGGTGACCGCCTCCAGCACCTCGCCCCGGCCGGGGGCGGGCAGGCCGCGCAGCCGGGCCAGGTCGTCGGCGAGCCGCACCGCCTCGGCGGCCTCGCCGGTGCCGGCGGTGTGCCCGGCCGCGCGCAGCTCCCGGCACACGTCGGTGACGGCGCGGGCGGCGGCGGCCCGGATCCGGTCCGGGTCACCGGCGGCGGCGAGGACGGCCTGCTGCCAGCGCGGGTCGCGGATCCCGGCCGGGTAGCCGGACCGGGAGTCGAGCAGATCGAACGCGTAGGGCACCAGCGAGGTGGCGACGGCGTCGCCGGGTGGGGCGCTCGACCGGTCGGCCGCCCCGCCCAGCGGGCCGTCGGTCGACCGGGCCGGGCCGCCGGTGGCGGGGCCGGCGTGACCGGCGGCGTCGGGCGCGAGCAGGGCCGGGGCGTGGAAGGCGCCGACGACGGCGGCGACCCGTCGGCCGTCCGCGCCCGCGTCGGCCAGCACCCGGCGCATGTGCTCCTCGCGGGCCAGGTCCCGCGCCGGTACGCCCTCGTCGCCGGCGCTGTCGGCGCGCATCGCCCAGCCCACCCCGAGGGCGGCCCGGCGCACGGCCTCCGGCGAACAGCCCGGGGCGCGTACCTCGACCACCCGGTCCCACATGTCGTCGCCGTCGCGGCCGGTGCCGCTGGCGCCGAGCCCGGCGGCGTAGCGCGCCGGGCGGGGGCCGGGCACGCCCTGGTCCGCGTCGGCACCGCCGACGGTCGTCGGAGCCGCGCCGGTGGCCGTCCAGCCGGGATCGGCCAACGGCAGGTCACAGCAGATCACCTCGACGCCGCGCTGCCGGGCCCAGCGGATCGCCGCCAGCTCCGGCGAGAAGTCGGCGAACGGGTAGAAGCCCATCGGCCCGTCCGCGCCGTGGCTGCCGACCACGGCCAGCGGTGCCCGGGCGGCCGGGTCGGACAGGTACGGCAACCAGTGCTGGAAGTCCGCCGGCAGCTCGACGGCGACCACCTCGGCCCCGGCGGCGTCCAGCAGGGCGGGGACCACCGACGCCAGGGCGGGGCTGTGGTGCCGCACCCCGATCAGGTAGGGCCGCGCCGAGGCGGCGAGGGCGTCGACCACGGCGCGCGGGTCGGCGGCCGACAGGTCGGTCGCGGCCGGGCCGCCTGCCGGCGGGTCGAGCACGGCCGGTGCGCCGGCCGGGCCGGCGGGTTCGCGGGACGGTGGCGTCACCGCAGGCTCGCCCGCAGGTCCCAGAGCCGACGCCACATCGCCGAGCCGTCCTCGGCGCGGCGGCGGACCGGGCCGTCCCAGTAGCCGAGCAGCCGGGCGTGGTCGTTCTCGTCGTCCTTGCGGACCACCCCCAGCAGGTGCCCGGGGACCAGGTCGAGCGGGTCACCGCCGGGCAGGTACGCGGCGGCCAGCCCGAGCGACGCCGCCACCTGCACCGCCTCGGCGGTGGACATCACGGTGCCGGGCCGCTCCACGTCCCAGCCCTCGCCCGACCGGCCGGTGCGCAGGTCCCGGAACACCGTGATCAGGGCGTCGAGCACCGCGTCGTCCACCGTGTACGGTGCTCCGGCGCGCTCGACGGCGGCGGTGGCCTGCCGGCGGACCAGGTCGGTCTCGGTGCCCGCGTCGGCGATCGGGTGGACCGTCTCGAAGTTGAACCGGCGCTTGAGGGCCGAGGACATCTCCGACACGCCCCGGTCGCGCAGGTTGGCGGTGGCGATCACGGTGAACCCGGGCGTCGCACGGATCAGGCCGTCCCCGGTGCCGGACAGCTCCGGCACGTTCATCCGCCGGTCGGACAGGATGGACACCAGGGCGTCCTGCACCTCGGGCAGGCAGCGGGTGACCTCCTCGATCCGGGCCACCCGGCCGGTGCGCATCGCGGTCAGCACCGGCGAGTCGACCAGGGCCTGGGGGGTGGGGCCCTGGGCGAGCAGCAGCGCGTAGTTCCAGCCGTACCGGAAGGCGTCCTCGGTGGTGCCGGCGGTGCCCTGCACGGTCAGGGCGCTGGTGCCGCAGATGGCGGCGGCCAGCAGCTCCGAGAGCATCGACTTGGCGGTGCCGGGCTCGCCGACGAGCAGCAGGCCCCGCTCGCCGGCCAGGGTGACCACGCACCGCTCGACCAGGCTGCGCTCGCCGACGAACTTCGGCGCGATGGTCATGCTCGCCGGCAGCTCCACGCCGCCGGGGTGGCTACGCCGGTCGGCCGGCAGCGACAGCGCCTCGCCGTCGCTGCCCCGGATGAAGGTGACCACCGCGCGCGGGGTCAGCGCCCAGCCCGGCGGCCGGGCCCCGTCGTCGTACGCGGCCAGGAAGGCCAGCTCGTCGGCGTACCGCTGCTCGGCGGAGAGCACCTGGGCGGCGGCGTTGTCCGGCGCCGCGGTGGGGCGGACGTGTTCCGTCACGGTCACGGGGTTCCTCGATCTCTCACTGGTGTCGGACGTGCAGGAGGTCGGTGGTGGGGCCGGCGGCCCCACCACCGACGCGGGGATCAGCGCGGGGCGCGGGTGGCCGGGGCGTCGAGGCGGGGCGGGTCGCCGTCGCACGACCGCCGCCAGGCCCGCCGGTACAGGTCGGCGACCGGCTCGCCGGGCACGGTGACGCCGAGCGCGGCCGTGCCGTCGGGGGCCAGGTCGAACAGGGTGGCCTTCCAGCCCTCGATGGGGGCCTGCCCGCCGCCGCGGGCCAGCCACGGGCCGGGCAGGAACAGCGACCGACCGGCCCGGGGCCGGCTGGCGGCGACGACCAGGTCGGTGCCGGCCAGCTCGGCGCGGGCGGCCTTGAGCCGGGCCGGCTTCCAGCCGGTCCACGTCGCCGTGTTGCGGTCGGTCGGGTCCGGCATGGCCAGCAGCATCAGGTACACCGCCGCCGCGTCGGCGCCCAGGCCGTGCGCCGTGACCACCTCGCCGACGAGGTCGGGCACGGACCGGGTCGGGTCCTGCGGCCACCACGTCCCGTCGGCGGCCCGCTCGCCGCCGGCCGGGTCGCCGGGGTCGGCGAGCAGCGCCGCGAACCGCGGGTCGCGGACGAGCCGCAGGGCCACCTCCATCGGGTACGGCCGGGCCGCGTCGTAGCGCAGCGTCGGCAGGTACGGGTCCGTCCCGTCGGCGTCGAGCAGGTCCGGCCGCAGCGCGGGCGAGGGCTGGTCGTCGTGGGTGGCCAGCACGATCGCGCCGTAGCGTTCCCAGCCCTTCCCGGTCTCCGACGGGGTGCCCGCCACCTGGCGGAAGTTGGGCAGGGAGACGTACCGGTCGAGGTCGAGCAGCAGCTCCGGGTTGGCCAGCCGGTCCCGGATCGCGGCCAGGGCGGCCGGCAGCGCGGCCCGGCACGCGTCGCCGGCCGGCGTGTGGTGGGCGACCCAGGCGGTCAGGGCGACCGTCGAGGTCAGCACCGCGCCGGTGAAGCCGGTGGCCCGCTCGTCGACCGGCCGGGCCCGGTCGCCGCTGATTCGGAAGGCCAGGTCGGTGCTCAGCTCGACCGACCGGGCCGGGTCGAGCAGCGCCGGCAACGCCTGGGCGGGGCTCCAGGCCGCACGGACCGCGCGCACCGCCGCGGCGAGCAGGTGCTCGGGCACCACGACCCGGCGGCCGAGGGCGGCGTTCCAGACCGCTGCCGCCGCGTCGACGTCCGGCCCGTCGGTCCACAGCCGGGCCGGGTCGGCGGGCAGCAGGGCCGCGACCACGGCCCGGCGCAGCGGCGCGGCGGCCTCGTTGAGCACGCCGAAGGCCAGCTTGACCTCGGCGACCTGCCGGATGCCGAGCGCCCGGCGTGCCTCGACCGGCACGGGGGTCGCCGAGTCCGCGTGCGGCAGGCCGGCCAGCACCAGCTTCGCGGCGGTGGGGGTGACGCCGGTCAGCTCGGCGAAGCGCTCGGCCGCCTCCGGCCGCCACGGCAGCGGGCCGCGCGCGGCCCACTCGGTGCGGAAGCGGGCCAGCCAGCCGGCCGGCCGGGCGTCGCCGACCGGGGTCGAGGCGTCCACCGTGTACGGCTCGGGCACGGCGAACACGCCGGCCGGGTCGTGGTACAGCGCGTCGAGGTGGTAGCCGGTGCGGGTGCCGCTGGCGGCGTGGACGGCGAGGAACGCCCCGTCGGGCAGCGGCAGGATGCCCGGCCGGGGATGCCGGCGCTTGCCCTGCGCGTCGTTCAGGTCGTCGTCGAGCAGGTGCAGCCGCAGCCGACGCCACCGGGCGGGTTCGGTGGCGGTGGTCAGGTCGAGCCGGTCGAGTTCCGTGAGCAGGGCGGCCAGGTCCTCCCGCTGCTCGTCTGGGGTGACCGCCGCGACGGCCCGGTAGGCGACGGCCGCGACGCTGTCGAGCACCGGCCACCAGTGCAGGGCGCCGGGCAGCACCGGCCCGTCGATGTGCAGGCGCACCCCGGGGTCGACGCCGCCGGTGGCGGAGCGCTGGGCGTCCAGCGCCTGGAACTGGGTGAAGGCGTGGGCCAGGTCGGCCTCCCCGTAGGCCGTGCCGCGCAGCCCGTCGAGCGCCGCGCTGAGCCGCCGGTCCGTGGGGCCGGCGGCGGTGGCCACCGGGGCCTGCGCCGGCGCGGAGAGCGCCCGGGTGAGCCGCCCGGTCGCCGCGTCCAGGTCGGTGCGGACGCGGGCGGCCATCCGCAGCACCCCGGCGACCCCGGCGAGCAGGGCGTCGTGGCTGATCGCCGGCACCGCCGACCGGATCAGCGCGACCAGCGGGTCAGGGGCGGTGGTGGCCGGCCCGCCGGCCCGTGCCGGGGCGGTCGCGCCGGGGCGGCTGGCCGCCGCCTGCGTCGCCGCCGCGTCGGCCAGCTGGGCGCGTCGTTCGTCGACGGCGGCGGCGAGCAGACCGGCGACGGCGTCCCGGTCGATCCGGCGCAGGGCGGTGGAGCCGGCCGGGTCCCGGGGCAGCAGATTGCCGAGGAAGTCCGGGCCGGGCAGCGGCACCGCGCCGGGGGTGTAGTCCTGGCCGGACACCCCGGCCACGGCCGACGCGACGCCGTCCGGGTCGAGCAGGGCGAGGTTGCCGAGCACGGCGCGGGGCCGCTCGTCGCCGGGCAGCACCAGCGCGGCGACCGGTTCCTGTCCCGCCGGCACGGTGACGGCGCGGCCGGCCAGGTCCTCGCCGCGCACGGAGCCGTCGGGCCGGGTGACGACCCGCCAGCCGAGCAGGCCGTCCACCGGCGCGGCGGCCGGGGTGGCCTGCGGCGACAGGGCGGACCGCAGCCAGCTCGTCCGCTCCGTGAGGCGCTCCCCGGCGGGCAGGTCGGCCAGGAACCGGGGCAGGCTGCGCCGGCCGTGGGCGCCGCTGGCCGGGTCGTGCTCGCGCCAGCCGTGGTCGCCGTCGTCGTCCCTGCGGTAGACCCAGTGGGTGGTGCCGTCGGTGATGACCGGCAGCTCGTCGGGGACGGCGGTGTCCCCGGCGTGCAGCACGCCGCCGCCGGTGGTCCGCCCGCCGCCGGCCAGGGGCAGGGTGATCGTGTTGCGTCGCGGCTGGCTGCCGCGGGTGCGGCCCTGGAGGGGCTGCGGCTCGTCGGGGGCCGTGTGCCAGTAGCCGCGCAGGTTGTAGTCGAGCTCCTGGGAGCGCCAGAAGACCAGCAGGCGGCCGTCGACGTAGTGGTAGCCGGGCTCGCCCCACCGGTCACGGGCGGGGATGCGCAGGTCGTGGCGGAGCACGATGCCCTCGGCGCCGATGACGCGGACGGTGGTGGGGCCGCCAAGGATCACGTAGGGCCAGGCTTCCTGCCGGGTCGTCTCGACCCGGTGGTCGCCGCCGGTCACCTCCTGCCAGGCCGTCTCCCACTCCGGCCAGCCCAGCTCGTCGAAGATGCCGCCGCGCAGGCTGGCGGCGACCTGCTCGGCGAGGTCGACGCCAAGGGCCCACCCGAGGTCGCCACCAGGGCCGGCGTCGGGCCCGTCGGCGTCGTCGGTGACCAGTCGCAGCGCCTCGGCCGGGAGCCCGCCCAGCCAGCCCACCGACTCCCGCAGGTACGGCAGCCCGGCGGTGAACCGGTCGCGGACGCGGCCCCGCAGCCAGTCGGCCAGCAGCGGCCGCAGGCCCGGCGTGTCGGCCAGCCGGCGCAGCGTCTCCGACTCGTTGTCGAGCCGGGCCAGCCCTCGGCGCAGGGGCTCGGTGAACCGGTCGTCGCCGGCCAGCGCGCGCAGGTCCCGTTCTCCCCCGGTCCTGGCCCACTGCGCCAGGTCCAGGGTCTCGCGCTGCCGCGGCGCGGCAACCGGCAGGTCGAGGGCGAGCAGCAGGTCGAGCAGGTCCAGGTCCTCGCCGATGGCGAGGGTCTCGCCGCTGTCGGCCAGCTCGGCGCGCAACCGGTCGGCCATCCGTTCGACCAGCGGATACAGCGCCGGAAGCCGGGGGGGCCGGTAGCCGGAGGTGGCCCGGTCGAGGAAGCGGCGCAGCCACCCGGCGGCACCGTCGCGGGGGCGGGCCGCGTCCGGCACGTCGGGGTTCCACAGCCCGGCGAGGGCGCCGGTCTCGGTCAGCAGGGCCAGCCAGGAGACCAGGTCGTCCCGGTCGGTGGGCATCAGGTCGAGCAGGTTGGCGCGCACCGCCGGCTCCCGGCCGGCCAGCGCCGCCACCGCGGGCAGGTGCGCCCGCCACCAGCCGGCCGGCGCCCCGGCGACGGCGGGCAGCCGGAGCAGCTCGGTCAGGTAGGCGGCCACCCGGTCGGCGGCGCCGGCGTCGGCCTTGCCGGCGGCCCGGGCCAGCCGGTTGACCGCGGTGGCCGACTGGGTGGACGGCACCACGCCGGTGGTGGCGGCCCGCAGCGCCAGCCGGCAGAACCGGTCCAGGGCCTCGCCGGGCGGCAACTGGGCGGACAGCTCCCGCGCGTAGCCGGCCAGCGCGGCGCCGGACACCACCTTGGCGGACGCGAACTCCAGGTAGACCTCGTCGAGCCGGTTCAGGTCGATGGGCAGGCCGTGCTGCGCCTCCGCCCGGCGCGCCTTGTTGAACAGCTGCGTCGCGTAGGTGTCCTGCCCGACGGCCAGGAACACCCGCGCCGCCTGCTCGAAGAACGTCGGCAGCACGTGCGGCAGCGTACGGGCGAACCGCTCGGCGACGGCCAGGTGCCCGTCCAGGGCGACCTTGGGCCGGGACCGGGCCTGCCGGGCGAGCTTGCGCAGCTCGGGCACCACCGCCAGGACGTGCCGGCCGTCGGCCGGGTGGTGGACCAGCACCCACTCGGGGAACGCCAACGGACGGCGGGGTCCGAGCCCGACGACGGCCGGCTCGGCGGCCGGGGCGAGGCCGAGGAAGCCCACGGCGGCGTCCTCGCCCTCGCCGAGGGCGGCGTCGACCAGCCGTACGACCGGCCGGTCACCGAGGACCGGGTGCCCGTAGCTGCGGGCGGTCAGCGGCACCGCGACGTCGCCGGCCCCGGCGGCGCCGGTCGGCAGCACCGCCCCGGCGGCCAGCAGGCTCTCCGCCGACGGCGGGGCCGTGGTGGTGGTCGCGGTGGTGGTGGTCGCGGTCATGCCGTCCTCCCCGTGGTGGTCGCGGCGCCGGACAGGGCCGTGGCCATGCGCATCCCCTCCGACCAGGCGACCGGCCCGACCTCGGCCAGCCGCAGGGTCGGCCCGTCCACGACCGTCCAGGACAGGCCGCCCAGCGTCGCCTCGGAGTCCCAGTAGTCCTCGTCGAAGCCCAGGGCGGCCTCGACCGTGTGGCCGCCCTCCCAGACGCGGCACCTGACCTGCGAGCCGGAGACCCGGAAGCCGAACGTGGCGGCCCGGACGGCCAAGCGGTTGGGCACCTTCGTGCCCCGGAAGTCGGTGACGGTGGTGTCCCGGTCGGTCAGGGTCGCGGGCCGGGACCAGGTGCCCCGGTGCAGTTGCTCGACGCGCTGGGTGATGTCGAGTTCGTCGGCGAACTCGCGCAGGTCGGCCAGGGCGGGCAGGTGCGCCGGGTGGGGCAGCCGGGCAGTGGTCGGCGACAGCCGGACGGTCTCCCCGTCGAGGTCGACCATCCGCAGGTCGCCGCCGTCGGTGACGTCGCGCAGGAAGCCCGGCGCGGCCGGGTCGTCGCCGAGCACCACGAGGTCGCGCAGCGCGTCCCGCCAGGCCGGGTCCGGCCAGACCCGGGCCAGCAGCGCGGTCGGCACCGGCAGCGAGGACACCACCCAGGCGTCGACCCGGGCCAGGCACTCGGCGGCGTGCCGGTCCAGCCACTGGGCGAGCTGCCGCAGCCGGTCGACCTCCGGGTCGTCCCGCAACGCCTTGGGGAGGGTTTTCAGTGGACGCCCGGTGGCCCGTGGGCCGGCCGACCGGGCCGCCACCTTTCCGTCCACGAGGGAGATCTCGTACGAGTCTCCCACCGCTAGCCAGCCCATCAGGAACACCCTCCGCAATGGCGAAATCACCAGATTCCCCAAGGAATCCGTCATGATCGACGACGCACGGAGGCTAACAGTAGCGACCGACAAGATCGCTGGGGTCGGTCAGGGAGCGGTGCCGGACCAGGCCCGGGCGACGCCGGGAGCGGTTGTTGCGCCGGCCAGCCGGGCGAACGCGCCACCGGCGGCCAGCAGCACCCCAGGCGGCCCGCACTCCACCAGCCGGCCCCCGTCGAGGACCAGCACCAGGTCGGCGTCGGCGACCGTGGAGAGCCGGTGCGCGATCACCACCCGGGTCATGGGCAGCGCGCGCAGGCCGGCCTCGACCGCCGCCTCGGTCACCGTGTCCAGCGCGCTCGTCGCCTCGTCCAGGATCAGCAGGGCGGGTTCGGCCAGCAGGGCCCGGGCGAGCGCGACCCGCTGCCGTTGCCCGCCGGACAGGCCGGCCCCGCCGTCACCGAGGCGGGTCTGCAACCCCATCGGTAGGGCCGCCACGTCGTCGTGCAGCGCGGCCAGCCGGATCGCGCGGGCGATCGCCGCGTCGGAGGCGTCGGGCCGGGACAGGGTCAGCGCCTCGCGCAGGGTGCCCGCGCCGACGTACGTCTCCTGCAACACCACGCCGATCTGCCGGCGCACCGAGGCCAGCTCCAGCGTGGTCAGGTCGACGCCGTCGAACCGGATCTGGCCCTCCGTCGGCGCGTACAGCCCGGTCAGCAGGCCGACCAGGGTGCTCTTGCCGCTGCCCGAGCCGCCGACCACGGCGACCTTCTCCCCCGGCCGGAACACGGCGGTCACCCCCCGCAGCGCCCAGGGGGAGCGCCGGTCGTACCGGAAGCCCACCCCGGTGAGGGTGACCAGGCCGATCAGCGCGGGCGCGGGCCGCCCCGGGGCGGGCTGTTCGACGGGTGCCTGGGCGATGTCGGCCAGCCGGTCCACCGTGGGCGTCAGCAGCGTGAACGACGGCAGCCGCTGCGCCAGCGCCACCGCCGGGGTGATCGCGGCGACCGCGAGCGCGGCCAGCCCGGCCGCCCGCCCGGGTGAGTCGGCCAGCCGGGCCGCCACCAGGAGCATGAGCACCGGGCTGGCCACCGACCACGCGGCGAGCAGCGCCTCCCCGGCCGCCGAGAGCCGGGCCAGCCGGTACGCCGCGTCGACGCCCCGGTCGAACGACTCCTGCCACCGCCGCAGCACCCGCCGCTGCGCCCCGGCGACCCGGATCGCCGCCATGCCCTGCAGCGCGTCGGTCAGCCGGGCCGCCTCCTCGCCCGAGGCCAGCAGTTCCTCCCGTTGCAGGGCGCTGGCGCGGCTGCCGATCCACGCCGCCGTGCCGACCTGCACGGCGATGACGCCGGCGGCCACCAGGCCCAGCAGCGGGGCCAGCACGGCCACCACGGTCAGGTAGCCGACGACCAGCAGCGCGTCGAGCGCCGTGGCCACCAGCGACGACGCCAGCAGGTCCCGCACGGAGCCGACCGCGCGCACCCGGTCGATCAGGTCGCCGGCCGAGCGGCGCTGGAAGTACCGGTAGACCACCTCGAACAGCCGGGTCACCGTGTCGATGCCGAGCCGGGTGCCGATGCGGCGTTGCAGGGCGGTCACGGCCAGGCCCCGCGCCAGCGACAGCGTGCCGGTGACCGCCGCGAGCGTGGCGACGGCGGCGAGCCACGACGCCTGCGGGGGCGTCGCGGCGTCGATGATGGCCGCCGTCGCCCACGGCACGGCCAGCCCCGCCACGGTGATCAGCAGCGACGCCGCCGCCAGCACGGCGAGCAGCCCGGTGTGCCGGCGGAGCACCGGCGCGAGCAGCTGGCGCACCGGCCCTGGGGAGGGGGTGACCGGCGGCGCGGGGCCGGCGGGCTCGGCCAGCAGCACCACCCCGGTCGAGCCGGCGCAGAACTGGGCGGGCGTCAGCCGCCGCCGCCCGACGGCCGGGTCGACGACGTCGACGCCGCGCCGGCCGACGCCTTCCACCACCACGTAGTGGTCGCCGTTCCAGTGCGCCACCAGGGGCAGCGGCAGCTCCCGCAGACGGGTCGCGTCCTGCCGCAGGGCCGGCAGCGCGATCGCCCGGCAGCGCAGCCCGAACTCGTGCGCCGCGTCCCGCAGGTCGCGCAGGCTCAGCCCGTCGCGGCCGACGTCGAGGTGGGCCCGCAGCCTCGCCACGGGCACCGTCCGGCCCGACGCGGCCAACAGCATGGCCAGCGCGCTGGGGCCGCAGTCGGTGGCGGCGACCTGGAGCACCACGGGCACCCGCCGCCGGCCGGTCACCGCGGTCGCGCCGTCCGGTCCCGGGGCAGCCAGAACCACTCGACGTCCGTGGCCGCCCGCCGGTCGGCCAGCCACCCGTCGAACACGGCCCGCTCGACCAGCGGCCGGACGGCGTCGTCCAGTTCTGCGGGCTCCCGGGCCACCACGACGGCCGTCACCGGCGTGCCGGCGACGACGGTCGGCACCGGCCCGCAGGCGGCGCGCACCTCCGGGGCCGCCGCGGTGGCGACCGTCCGCAGCACCCCGGCGGCCCGGCCGGCGCGCACCGCCCCGGCCACCGCCGCGAGGGCCGCCTCCGGTTCGGCGGGCAGCGCCGCGTCGGCGGCCCAGGCGACGACGAGGGTGTCGAAGTCCGACCGGTGCCGGGCGAACCAGGCCGGCAGCCGGTCGGCCACCACCCGCTCGCGCAGCCGGGCGACCGCCACCGTGTGGGCGACCAGGTCGGCGAAGTCCGCGGCGGACAACCCCCGCTCCGCCAGCCACCGCGCGGTCGACGCCGGGTCGAGCAGGCCCTTCGCCCGGCGGTACGCGTCGGCCGCCGCCTGCAGCTCGTCGTCGGTGACCTCCACGGGGTGCAGTTCCAGCTCGGCGGCGAGCACGCCGGTGTCGACCAGCCGGGCGAGCACGTCGTGGTCGTACCAGAGGAAGTCGAGCGCGGCCAGGGCCTCCCCCACCAGCAGCGTCCGGGTGCCGACCCGGACGAGGTGGTGTTCGGAGTGCCGGATCGCCCCGCGCAGCGGCCACGGCAGCGCCGGGGCCGGGCTGTACGCGACGGAGACCGTGCCGGCGGGCTCGCGCAGCAGCACGTCGAAGGAGACCGAGCCGTCGCTGCTCTCCTCGTCCCGCACGAGCGCGGGATCGGCCTGCGGCCAGCGGTGTCGCAGGGACGCGAGCCGGTGCTGCCCGTCGCGCAGGCTGGCCCGCGAGCGGGTCAGCTCCCGCGCCAGGGTGAGGGCCTCGTCGAGCAGGGCCGGGTCCAGGGTGCTCATGCGGCGGCTCCGGTGGTGGACGCGACCCCGGTCAGCAGGTCGACCACGGCTGCCGTGATGGGCAGCCCGGTCTCCTCCTCGACCCACAGGTACTGGCCGCTGGGATTGATCTCGATGTACACGTACCGGCCGTCGGGGGTGACGATCAGGTCCAGGGCGCCGTAGCACAGGCCGAGCGCGCGGGTCAGCGCCACGCAGCGCGCCGCCACGTCGGCGGGCAGGTCGTACGGGCTCAGTGGGGTGTTGCGGCCGTCCTGTCGCCGCCAGTCGTGGCGGGCGTGGTTGGAGCGCTGCGAGTCGATGGCCGCGGTGAACACCCGGTCGCCGACGACGGTGACCCGCAGCTCCACCTGCTTGGGCACGCGGGCCTGGGCGATGAACGGGCAGTGCCGTACCCCGTCGACGTGCCCAATGTCGCGGTGGGTGACGGGCTCGGTGAAGCGCATCAGCTCGTTGCCGATGTCGGTCAGGCCGACCTGCTTGGCGATCAGCCGGCCGCCGGTGTGGCCGAACAGGTCGAGCACGGCGGCCGGGTCGTTGCCGACGACGGTGGCCGGCACGTCGAAGCCGAGGCGCACCGCGAGCTGGAGCTGGCGGACCTTCTGCTGGGCCCGCAGGACCACCGGGCGGGGCGCGGGCAGGGTCGGCACCTCGGCGAGGGTCTCCCAGACGTCGCCGACGAACTGCCGGCTCTCCTCGGCCACGTACCGCGCGTACGGGTCGCCGAGGTGGGCGGGGGCGACCGGGTTGCCGGGGCGGCGGAACCAGACGGCCGTCACCGCGTCGAGGTCGACGACCTGCCGGGCGGCGGGGTCCGCGCCGGGGTCGGACGGGTCGGGGTGGCGCACGAGGGTACGGGTCAGCCGCCCGTCGCGGACGGCGACCGACAGCGACGCGCGGGCCGGCACGTCGGCCGGGTCGAAGCGGACCCAGGGCTCGCCGCGGCGGCGCAGCTCCGCCTCGGCCGCGTCGGCGTGCACGTCGTCGGGGGCGGTCAGGATGAGGATCATGGAGGCTCCGGACGAGGTCGCCGCCGGAGGGCCGGCGGGTGGCAAGCAGTGTCTGCCGGCGGGGGCCGGGGGGACACCGGGGAAATCCCGGGCTTGGACCCCGGTTCTACGCTCACCGGCGTGTCTACCGAGATCGTGGCCGAGCGTCTCCTGTCGGCGGCCGACAGCGCCGACCCGGACCGGGCCGCCCGCCTGGCCTTCCGGGCGTTCGTCGCGCTGTCCCGCACCGCCGACAGCCACCAGATGCTGCCGTTCCTGGCCCGCGCGCGGAAGGCACACGACGCGGTCCGCTCGCCACGGACGGAGCTGATCTACTGCACGCTCGCGGGCACCGCGGCGACCCGGGCCGGCCTCGCCGACGGGCCGGACTACCTCGACAAGGCCCTGCGGATCTTCGACCAGAACGCCTTCGGCGACGATCCGGTGCTGGTCGAGTGCGCGCTGACGGCCGCGCTGACCCTGATGCGCCCGCAGGAGGCGCGGCGCTTCGCCCCGCTCGTCGCCGCCCTCGACCTGGCACCGCTGGACCGGGCCCGGCTGCTCGCGCTGATCGGCGCCGGTGACGCGTGGGCCGGCAACCTGGTCCGGGGGCAGGCCGAGCTGCGGGAGGCGGTGCGCCTCGCCGCGCTCTGCGACAGCCTGGACGTGCAGGCCGAGGCGACCTCGTGGCTGGCCAAGTGCGACGCGCTGCGGGGCGACCTGGACGAGGCGGCGGACCATCTCGACCAGGCCCGGGAGCTGGCCGCGCGGGTCGGTTCGGCCTGGGTCGCCCGGCATCTGCCCGAGTGCACGGTCGCGCTGGCGTTCGCGCGCGGCGACCACGACGCGTGGGTGGGGCTGCTCGAACTCGTGGTGGCCACGGACGCCGGCGTGACCGCCGGCCTGCAACACGAGCACCGCTGGGAGCTGGCGACCCACCACGCCCTGGCCGGCCGGCCCGGGCTGGCCGCCACCCTGCTCGCCGACGTCGCCGACCCGCCCGCCTCCTGGCCGGGAGGCCCGGTGCTGCCGGCGTGGCGGGCCTGGATCCTCGATCCGGACTCGCCGGCGACCGCGGCGGCGCTCACGGCCGCGCTCGGGAGGCTGACCCGCCCCATCGAGCGGCTGCTGGCGGCCCGCGTCGCCTGGCTGCTCGGCGCGCACCACGGCCGCTCCGGGCGGCGCGGCGAGGCGGCCCGGCTGCTGGAGCAGGCGTCCGCCGGCTACGCCCGCGCCGGTGCCGCCGGCCTGCTCGCCCTGGTCCTCAAGGACCTGCGGCTGCTCGGCGGCCGGCCGCCCACCACCGGGCCCGGCGGCGCGGATCCGGCCGCCACGGACCCGCCGCCGGCGCCGGCGTTCCCGGTCGCGGCGGGTCGGCCGGCACTGACCGACGCCGAGGCCCGGGTCGCCGCCGCGATCGCCGACGGGCTCAGCAACCGGGAGGCGGCGCAGCGCCTGTTCGTCTCGGTCAAGACGATCGAGTTCCACCTGGGCAACATCTTCCGCAAGCTCGGGGTGCGCAACCGCACCGAGCTGGCCGCCCGCCGGGCGCGGACCGGCTGAGCCCGGGCCGGCACGACGGGGCCCGGTCGGGTCTCCCGGGCCCCGTCGGCGGGTCAGCGGTAGCCGGCGGCCACCACGTTGGCCTGCACCGCGTTCTCCGTCGCGTCGGACGGGTAGCCGGCGACCATCGCCCCCTCGTAGAAGGTGCCGGCGCTCAGGTTCGCGCCGCCGTCGGGCTTGCAGCAGTCCCCGCCGCTGCCCAGGATGATGGCCCCCTGCTTCTTCATCGGGCTGTAGCCCGGCGGGAGCGCGCCGTCCCAGAGCGTGTAGAGGCCGCCCGACTGGGCGTTGCTGCCCTTGATCGCGAAGCGGCTCGTGCCGTTGTTCTTCAGCGTCGCGGTGACGAACTTGCTGGTGAACGCCCGCTGGTTGGGGTTCCAGGAGCTGCTCCCGCCGGGGAACAGCCCCCATTCGAGGTCCGCCTGCACCCACGGGCCGGTGCCGGAGCAGCCGCCGAACCAGCACTGGGTGCCGAAGTTGATGGCGTCCATCGCCCCGGCGGCGTCGGCCTTCCTCGTCGTCTCGCTGTTGCCGTAGTCGAAGCAGCAGCCGTTGTTGACGTGGGTGCCGCTGGTCACCATGTACATGCCCTCGGGCGCGGCGCCGGTCGGCACTCCGGTCAGGTGGCCGTCGCGCCAGTAGCTGTTTCCGGGGTTGATGTAGAGCGAGTACGCCTTCGCGCCGCCCACCGTGAGCGACTCCGAGGTCGCGACCGCAGGCTTGCTCTGCGGCGAGCCGGGCACCACGCTCGACCCCTGGTACCACAGGTCGTTGCCGCGCCCGGACTGGTCGTAGACGACGGTGATCACGCAGGTCGTGCCGGCGCAGAACGAGTCCTGCGTCGCCGCGTTGGCGGTGCCGCCCGCGCCCGACAGGCCGATGTTGCGGGTCGTGTTGTCCGACGAGCGCCGCACCTGGTAGAGGTTGCCGTTGTACGCCGCGTAGAGCGCCCGGGTCGTGCTGTGCGCCGCCACGCACGGGGTGCCGCCGGAGGCGTAGAGGTCGCAGGGCCGCCCTCCGGTCGGCGGCGGGCTGGTCGTCGGCGGGGTCGTCGGCGGGGCGGTCGGCGACGTCCACTGCTGGTTGGCGCCGCCGTTGCACGCCCAGAGGATGAGCTTCGTGCCGTTGGCCGTGCCGGCGCCGTTGGCGTCCAGGCAGAGCCCGGACTGCACCCCGGTGACGGTGCCGTTGGCGTTGACGTTCCACTGCTGGTTGGCCTGGCCGTTGCAGTCCCAGATGATGGCCGCCGTGCCGTTGGCGGTGCCCTGGCCGGAGGCGTCGAGACACTTGTTGCCGTACACCGTGAGTTGCCGGCCTGACGTCCAGGTCCAGGTCTGGTTGGCGCCGCCCTGGCAGTCCCACAGTTGGGTCTGGGTGCCGTTGGCCGTGCTGGAGTTGGGGACCTCGAGGCAGCGGCCGGACTGGACGCCGACGACCGGGGCGCTCTGCCCCGGCTCGATGGCGGCCACCGCCGACGCCGCCTCGGCGGCCGGGAACAGGGCGGCGGGCGCGGCGGCGCCGACGACGAGGAGGCCGAGCAGCGCGCCGGCGAGGACTCCGAGGCGGCGCGGGCGACGCCGCCTCGGTACGGGTTCGCGGGCCGGTCCTGGCCCGCTGGGGGACGGAGTTCGCACGGGGTCACTCCTTCTGTCGGTGGTGGGGGGAAGGCGGGACGGCTACCGGCCCCAGATCCGCCACGTCTGGTTCAGCGGGCTGCTCTGGCCGACCGGTTTGCAGGTCCACTGCAGGATCCGCGCCTGGGCTGCGGTGGAGACCCCGTTGACGTCGACGCACTTGCCGCTGTGCCGGGCGACGAGCTGGTAGTCGTGGGAGTCGTTGCCGGCGTAGGTCACCCTGCGGAGGGTGAACTGCTGGCTGGGACTGTTCTGGCAGGTCCACTGCTGCACGGCCGCGCCGTCGGCGGTGGACGCCCCGCTGACGTCGAGGCACTTGCCGCTGCCCTGGTTGACCACGGTGTAGGTGTTGGCCACGCCGTCGACCGGGCGGAAGTTCCACAGCTGCTGGTCCCCGCCCTCGCAGTAGTACTGCTGCTGGGGGTTGCCGTCGGCGGCGCCCAGCCCCGTGTTGTCCAGGCACTGCTGGGAGTGCTGGGCCACCGCCACCGACTGGAAGCCGGCGTCCGAGGGCGGCAGCAGGGTGACGGTGTAGGTGTCGGTCTGGTTGCCGTACGGCAGGGTCACGGCGATGTTGTTGTTGGCCACGTTGACCACGCTGTTCGAGACCGTGACCGGCCCCTGCACCGCGCCGCCGCCGTTGTGGGGGATGCGCTGCGTGAGGACGCGCACCTGGTTGTTCTGCACGATGCCGCTGGTGGTGTCCAGCCGTTGCAGGTTGACGGTCAGGTTGCCGGTGGTGCGCCCGCCGCCGACGAGGACCTTCGCCGCGCCGGTGGCCTTGGTGGCGTACGCGTCGTAGGACTGGCTGGCGGTCACCGAGACGGCCTGCCCGGTCTGCGAGGCGTAGTAGCGGTAGGCCCACCACTCGCCCTTGGGCTGGTGCTGGCCGGCCGAGTTGCGGACCAGCAGGTTGCCGAGGTCGTTGTGCAGGTTGCCGCCGCCGGCCCAGTTGGCCCGCAGGCCGTCCGCGCGGGCCCGTTCCAGGCGCGCGATGTACCAGGCGCCGTCGGCCGGGTTCTGCTCGTCGGTCGCGCCGTACTCGTTGATCTGGTACGGCCGGGGGTGGGCGATGCCGCGCGGGTCGAGGGTGGCGTTGGCGGCGGCGACGTTGGCGACCGGGTCGCCCGGCAGCGAGTGCCAGCTGACGATGTCCGGCACGGTGTTGGTCGAGCGGACGAAGTCCAGGTACTGGTTCCAGAAGGCGTGGTTGGTCGACGGCACGCAGGCGCAGCTCGGCCCGACGATGAGCTGGTTGGGGAACTCCGAGCGCAGGCGCTGGTAGGTGCGCCGCCACAGTTCGAGGTACTGGGAGATCGGGCGGTTCCAGAAGATGGTGATGTTGGGTTCGTTCCAGATGTCCCACTGCACGGTCAGCCCGGCCGCCCGGACGTCGCCGATGAGCCGGGTGAGGAAGTTGTCGTAGTCGGTCCAGTTGCCGTTGTCGCCGGGGAAGCGGGAGATGCCGGCGCCGTCGGCGCCCCACAGGTCGTGCGGCAGGATGATGAACTGGCCGCCGAGGGCGGCGGTGCGGCGGGCCTGGGCGAGGGTGGAGTTCCAGCGGCGGTCGTAGTTGCCGCCGACCCAGCCGCTGCCGGGCAGTTGCGCGCCGCCGGCGCGCATGTACTGGAACTTGACGTCGCGGTAGAAGTGGTCGGCCGGTCCGCTGGCGTTCTCGGTCATGCCGTAGATCCAGCCGGACGCCCGGTAGGTCGGCGTGCCGGTGGTCGTGGCGAAGTTGACGGTGATCGACTCGTCGGCGGCCCGGGCGGGGGATCCGGCGACGGTCACGGCTGCGGTGGCGGCGAGCAGGCCGACCACGAGGCGGGCGACGAGCGCACGGGCTCCTCCTGGCCTGCGGCGGGACGGGGTTTTCACGGGCGGCTCCTTGGTGGGGCGTGGGGACGCACTCCGGAGGGCAGCGCTTGCGAACCGATTCGCAGGGATCGTAGGACCGGACGTCGATTGATGTCAATGAAGTGACAAGGCGGTGACGACGTGGTTTCCCACCTGGTAGATCCGTCGCGCCCGGCGACCCTTGACCGCCAGCCATAGACGGACATATGTTCGTCCGAACCGGTTCGTCGAATCGGTTCGCCGACTGCGAAGCGTTCAGAGAAAGGGCACTCGCCGCCCATGACCGTCGCCCCGTCCGGCCCGGAGTTCCCCATCCAGGACATCCCGTTCAGCTACCGCGGATCCTGGCTCGACGTCTCCCCGGTGATCGCCGAGAAGACGTACGCCGACGACCTGCACCTGGTCTCGCACCAGACCGGGCTGCACGCCGTGCTGCGCCTGACCCCCGCCGGGTCCGACACCACGGTCGTCGCCACCCCCACGCTGCTGACCTGGCGCGACGGCACCGGCCGGATCGAGGCCGGCTACGCCGGGCCGGACACCCTGCGGCTGCGGGGCCGGGGGCTCGGGCTGCGGATCGCCGCGGCGGCGGCCACCCTCACCCCGTTCAGCGGCACCTACCTCTACCTCGACCCGCTCGACGGCTCGCATGTGTTCACCTCGTACGAGACCGGTCGCCGCTACCGGGTCACCGTGCTCTCCGGCGCGCTGCGGCGGACTGCGGGCGCCGAGGCGCTCGGCACCGCCGACCGGTTCCTCGACCTCCCCGGCGACCAGCCGTGGGAGGTGGCGATCGAGGAGTACGAGACCGCCCGCCCGCCGTACGCCGCACCCGTCGACTTCGACCGGCTGTGCCGCGACCGCAGCGCCGAGTTCGCCGCCTTCGTCGACGCGGTCGCGCCGTGGCGCGGCGCGGACACCCCGGCCGCCGACCTGGCCGCGTACGTGCTGTGGTCGGCCACCGTCGCCCCCGCGGGCTTCGTCACCCGGCCCGCCGTCCTGATGTCCAAGCACTGGATGGACAAGGTGTGGAGCTGGGACCACTGCTTCAACGCCATCGCCCTGGCTGCCGGCGAGCCGGAGCTGGCCTGGCACCAGTTCCAGCTGCCCTTCGACCACCAGGACGCGGCCGGGGCCCTGCCCGACTCGGTCACCCACTCCGAGGTCCTGCACAACTACGTCAAGCCGCCCATCCACGGCTGGGCCCTGCGGCACCTGCGCCGCCGCCTGTCCGCGCCGCCGGACCGGGCGGCGCTGGCTCAGACGTACGACCGGCTGGCCCGCTGGACCGGGTTCTGGCTGGACGCGCGCCGGGCCCCCGGCCAGGACCTGCCCCACTACCAGCACGGCAACGACAGCGGCTGGGACAACGCCACCACCTTCGACGGCGGCCGGGTCCTGCAGACCGCCGACCTCGCGGCGTTCCTGGTGTCGCAGCTGCGCTGCCTGGCCGACCTCGCCACCGAGCTGGGCGAGCCCGCCGGTCGCTGGTCCGCCGAGGCCGACCGGATCCGCGCGGCCATGCTGCGGGACCTGTGGGACGGCGGGCGCTTCACCGCCCGCGATCCGCGGACGGGGCGACGGCGGGCGAGCCGCAGCCTGCTCGACCTGATGCCCGTCACGCTCGGCGCGGACCTGCCCGCCCCGGTCGCCGCCGCGCTGGCCCGGGGCGTCGAGGCCCACCTGACCACGCACGGGCTGGCCACCGAGCCGCCGGACTCGGCCGACTACCTGGCCGACGGCTACTGGCGCGGCCCCATCTGGGCCCCCTCCACGGTGCTGGTCGAGGACGGGCTGCGCCGGGCCGGGCACACCGCGCTCGCCGACGAGGTCAGCCGGCGCTTCCTCGCCCTGTGCGAGAAGTCCGGCTTCGCGGAGAACTTCGACGCCGAGACCGGCGCCGGGCTGCGGGACCGCGCGTACACCTGGACCGCCAGCGGCTATCTCCTCCTCGCCGCCGCCCAGGAGCAGCGGCGGGCCACCGGCGGGTAGCCGGCCCGGTCAGCGCGGCCGGGCCGGGCCGGTGCTGGACCGCAGCGAGACAGGCGGGCTGTAGAGGCGGTGGCGCGGCACGGCGTCGGGCGCGGCGATGATCTCCAGCAGCAACGCCACCGCCTCGGTGCCCATGTCGACCATCGGCACGTCGGCGGCCGTCAGCGGCGGGGAGAAGTCCTCGGCCCAGTGCTGGGCGGCGACCCCGGTGACGGAGAAGTCCCCCGGCACGGCCAGCCCGGCGCCGGCCAGGGCGCGCTGCACGCCGGGCAGCGCGGCCTCGTTGATGGTGGCCATCGCGGTGAGCTGCGGGTACGTCGCGAGCAACTGCTCCACGCACGCCTCGCCGGAGGCGGCGTCGTCGCCGCAGCAGACGTCGACGCCGACCAGGCCCCGCTCCGCCACCGCCGCCCGGAAGCCGGCCAGCGCCCGGTGGCTGGGCCCGTAGCCGGAGGCCACCAGTTCGGCGGAACGGTTCACCAGGGCCACGTGCCGGTGCCCCAGGTCGGCCAGGTGGTGCACGCACCGGGCGATCAGCCCGGCGTAGTCGACGTCGATCCAGCTCATGCCGTGCGGCTCGGCCGTCCGGCCGATCGTGACGAACGGCAGGCCCACCTTGGCCAGCCGGGTCACCCGGTCGTCGGCCAGCCGGATCTCCATCAGGACCACGCCGTCGACCCGCCTCCCGGCGACGATCCGCTCGAACGAGCGGTCGTGGTCGCCGCCGGACGGGGACAGCAGCACGTCCAGGTCGTGCCGGGCCGCCGCCTCGACGACGCTGGCGACGAAGCCCAGCTGCATGTCGGTCAGCCGCTGGCTGGCCGGGGGGATCACCAGCCCGAGGGTGCGGGTGCGCCCCTCCTTCAGCGCGCGGGCGCTGGCGTTGGGCCGGTAGTCCAGCTCGTCGATGACCGCCTGGATCCGCTGTCGGGTCGCCTCCGACACGGTCCGCTTCCCGCTCAGCACGTACGACACGGTGCTGCGGGACACCCCCGCCCGCCGGGCGATCTCCCCGATGTTCATCACACCGCCCTCGACTCGACGCCCGCCCCGGCGCGGGGGACGGGCCATGCTCCGCGCCGAAGCATAGCCCTCCCCGTTCCCGGGCCGGGCCGCGACAGTGGCCGGGCCGTCACGCCGGGTGCCCGGCCGGACGGCCGGGCGGGCGAGGCGTGCCGGCCCGTCGGGAACCGGCTACCGGACGCGCTGGGCGGGCAGCGGGAAGGTGACGCCGGTCAGCTCCTCGGAGACCGTCCACAGGCGACGGGCGACCCCGCCGTCCCGGGCGGCCTTCGACCGGCCGACGAGCTTCGGCGCACCGCGCCCCTCGAGGAAGCCGCCCGGACCGGCGTAGCTGCCGCCCGGCACGTCGGCCACCGCCGCGTAGAGCGTGGGCAGCGCGCCGTCCTCGTCGCTCTGCGCCAACCGGTTGGTCACCGCCGTCTGGAGCCGGTGCAGCAGGGAGCGGTCGTGGTCGAGGTGGCCGAGCAGGTTCGTGGCCGCGAGGCCGGGGTGGGCCGCGGTCGCGCGCACCGGCGAGCCGGCCTCGGTGAGGCGGCGCTGCAGCTCCGCGGTGAACAGCAGGTTGGCGAGCTTCGACTGCGCGTACGCGGAGAACGCCCGGTAGGGGCGGCGCTCCCAGTTGAGGTCGTCGAAGTCGATCGCCCCCGCCCGGTGCCCGCCGGAGGAGACGGTGACCACCCGCCCGCGGATCCGCGGCAGCAGCAGGTTGGTGAGCGCGAAGTGCCCAAGGTGGTTGGTGCCGAACTGGAGCTCGAAGCCGTCGGCGGTGCGGCCGAGCGGCGGGATCATCACGCCGGCGTTGTTGATCAGCACGTCGATCGGCTCGGTGACGCTCTCGGCGAACGCGCGGACCGAGGCGAGGTCGGCGAGGTCGAGCCGGCGTACGTCGACGTCGCCGGTCATGGTCGCGGCGGCGGCGCCGCCCTTGGCGGGGTCGCGGACGGCGAGTACGACGCGGGCGCCCTTGGCCGCGAGCGCGCGGGCGGCGGCGCGGCCGATGCCGCTGTTCGCGCCGGTGACGACGACGGTACGGCCGGTCATGGCGGGGATCTGGGCGGTCGTGAATGTTGTCATGGGAAACAATGTATGCGCTGACAACAATGTTGGCAATGACGACATCGTCGGCTACCATGGCCCGGTGCCCGCGTACCACCATGGGAACCTCCGCCCGACGTTGCTCGCCGCCGCCGAGCGCAGTCTGCGCCAGCACGGCGCGGAGCAGCTCTCGCTGCGCGAGCTGGCCCGCGCGGTCGGCGTCAGTCACGCCGCGCCGCGCCGGCACTTCCCCGACCGTCAGGCGCTGCTCGACGCGCTGGCCGAGGCCGGGTTCGCCCGGCTGGACGCGGAGCTCCGCGCGGCGCTCGCCGCCGCCGGGGACGACTTCGGGCCGCGCCTGCACGCCATGGCGGCGGCCTACCTGCGGTTCGCCACCGAGGACGCCGCGCTGCTGGAGCTGATGTTCACCAGCAAGCACCGCCCGGGCGCCGATCATCTCGTCGCGGCCGCCGCCGCGCCGGTCGGGCTGATGCACGATCTGATCGTGCAGGGGCAGGCGCAGGGCGTGCTGGAGGCCGGCGACCCGGAGCGCGTGGGCATCGTGCTGTTCGCGACGTTGCAGGGCATCGCCATGCTGGTCAACGGCAAACTGGTGGCGCCGGAGCTGCTCGACGGGATCGCGCAGACCGCCGTCGACCAGTTCATCCGGGGATCGCGACGCCGTTAGCCCGCGGCCGGCCCGGACGTGCGGCGCGCAGGTCCGGCGACGGCCGGCCCTGCGCGCCGGTTGCTCAGCTCCGCAGGCTCCACTGCTGGTTGGCGCCGCCGTTGCACGCCCAGAGGATGAGCTTCGTTCCGTTGGCCGTGCCGGCGCCGTTGGCGTCCAGGCAGAGCCCGGACTGCACCCCGGTGATCGTGCCGTTGGCGTTGACGTTCCACTGCTGGTTGCCCTGGCCGTTGCAGTCCCAGATCACGACCTGGGTGCCGTTGCTGGTGCCCTGCCCGGAGGCGTCCAGGCACTTGCTGCCGTAGACCATGAGCTGCCGGCTGGCGGTCTGCGTCCACCGCTGGTTGGCCGCGCCGCCGCAGTCCCAGAGCTGGGCCTGGGCGCCGTTGGTCGTGCTGGAGCCGGTGACCTCGGCGCACCGGCCCGACTGCACCCCGACGATCTGCGCACCCTGCGGCAAGGGGTTGGTGCCGCCCTGCGGACCGGCGTTCGCCATCACGGTCTGCGCACCCGAGGGCCAGTTGTTGTTGCTGACGACCGTGTTGTTGTTGACGACGTTGCCCCGGTCGCCGTTGGTCACGTTGGTGCTGTTGTTGGTCGACCAGTTGTTGGTGACGGTGAAGTTGCCCATGTTCTCGGCGTACCAGTAGTTGGCGGTGGCCCAGGTGCCGGTGCTGGAGAACACGTTGGTGCGGGCGGTGTAGTAACGGGACCCCTCATCGAAGTAGAGCCCGAACCAGCCGTTGGTGCGCAGGCAGTAGTTCTCGTTGATGGTCGCGCCCGGGTTCGCCGACAGGGTGTAGATGCACCCGCCGTCGGTCATCTGCTGCATGACGTCGTGCACGTAGTTGCCGATGACCTGGTTGTTGGAGGCGGTGGTGGCCGTCGTGTAGCGCGGCTGGTAGTTGTACAGCCCGCGGTTGGCGTAGTGGTCGCTGCCACCGGCGTCGTTGGCGCCCCAGCCGTAGCCGACCGACAGGCCGGTGTACGGCATGTTGTAGACCTCGTTGTGGGAGACCAGCGAGGTGCTGACGTAGGTGGTCAGGATCGACACGACGCCCCGGTACTCCAGGCCCAGGTCGTGCACCCGGTTGTTGCTGATGGTGACGTTCCGGTTGACCATCCGCTGGTCGGCGGGGTGGTGGGCGTCGGCGCGCACGCCGCCGACCACGATGCCGCCGGCCGAGTTGCGGGCGATCTCGGAGCGGGTGACGGTGATGTTGCTGGTGCCGAGGCCGACCCCGCTAGCGTGGGCGTTGGCGTCGTTGCCGATGCCGATGGCGGTCTGCCCGAGGTTGACGAACTGGGAGTCGCTGAAGGTGATGGTGTTCGCGGCGGACACCTGCACGGCGGCGGGCATCTGGTTCCAGTGCGGACGGGTGGCCTCGAACTGCGGGCAGCCCTCCTGGCAGGAGGTCAGGGCGTCGGCCGGGCGGGCCCAGGTGCCGGTGATGTGGGCGCCGGTCTGCTGGTCGGCGAAGCCGTTGCTGCTGCTGGGGCCGAGCCAGCTGGTGCCGGTGAAGGTGATCCCGCTGAACGAGATGTGGTGCGCGGGGGCGTCGTAGGTGCCACCGACGTTCACCAGGGACTGCAGCTGCGGCAGCTCGACGCTGACGCTGCTCATGCTCTGCCCGGCCAGCGGGATGTAGTTGAGCTGCCCGCTGCCCGGGTTGAGGTACCACTCCCCCGGCGTGTCGAGGAACTCGTACGCGTTGGCCAGGTAGAACGGGCCGGCCCGGTGCGGCTTGGAGAGGGTGTCGAAGCCGAACGTGTTGTTGTTCCAGGCCGGCTGCTGCATGGTCAGGAAGTTGCCGCTGATGCTCTGCACCGGGGAGTACCGGTCGGTGAACGAGCCGACGCTCTCCACCTCGACCCGGTTCTGGTTGCCCAGGTTGTTGAGGTAGTTGAGCGCGCTGTTGCTGAACCGCAGGCCGGTGGTGGTGAAGGTGAAGTCGGCCCGGTTCACGGCGGTGCGCGCACGGGTGGCGACGGCGCCGTTGACGTAGAGCTGCCGGCTGTCGAGCCCGGCGGGGACGCTGGCCCGCCAGATGTTCCTGCCCGAGTCGACCAGCGACCAGCCGGTGACCGCCCGGGCGCCGCTCACGACGGGGCGGGCGGACGCGGCGGCCCGCCACGTCACGGTGTAGCCGTTGGTGCCGGAGTCCGCGGCGGTCATCCGCAGCGGCGCGGTGAGCCGGTACACGCCGTCGGCCAGCTCGACGACGATGTCGCCGGACATCGACGCGGTGCGGGAGCGGACGGCGTTCTGCGCCTCGGTCAGGGAACACGGCTGGCTGGCCGAGCACGCGGTGCCGCTGCCGGCGGGGGACGCGTAGAGGGTGGTGGTGGCCGCGAGGGCGGGTGTCGCCGCGGCGAACACGGCGGCCGCGGCGGCGAGCGTCGCCGCGGCGACGCCGGCCAGCACCGGCCGACGCCTGCTGGGGGATGACGGGACGGGCACGGGCGGGACTCCTATCGGTGGGGTGGCGGCCGGGGTCAGGGCCGGACGGCGGGCGAGGCGCCGTCGTGGGTGTGTGCGGGCGCGCCGGGCCGGACGGTGGCGTGCGGTCGCGCCGTGGCGTGGGCGTGGTCGGCCACCGCCAGCAGGCGTCGCCCGGCCCGTTCCGGCCGGACGTTGGGGCCGTCGGCGGCCGGGGCCTGCGGGGGGCGGTGGGGCGGGCGGATCTTCTCCTCGGCGACCGTGACGCCCAGGCCCGGCGAGTCGCCGAGGACGAACGCGCCGTCGGAGACGTGCAGGTCGAGGCTGACCCCGACCGGGGCGTGCAGGTCCTGCAGCTCGCTGACCAGGTGGTTCGGCACCGACGTGGCGGCGTGCAGCAGCCCGATGGGGCTGTTGCCGATCGGGCTGACCGGCAGGTCGAAGGCGTGCGCCAGGGCCGACACCCGCAGGAAGTGGGTGACGCCCCACACCGCGGCCGCCTGGACGACGTCGACCGCCGCGGCGGCGAGCAGCGGACGGTACTGTTCGAGGCCGGTGAGGTTCTCGCCGGTCGCGACCGAGGCGCGGATGCCCTGGCCGACGGCGGCGAGGCCCTCGGCGTCCCACCGGCGCACGGGCTCCTCGATCCAGACGAGGTCCAGGGTGCGTTCGAGCTCGCAGACGTGCCGGACGGCCTGCTTGCGGGTCCACGCCTCGTTCACGTCGAGCATCAGGCCGGGCCGCTGCCCGTGCGCGGCGTCGGTCAACACGTCCCGCACCAGGTGCAGGCGGTCGCGGTCCCGCTCGATGTCGAGGCCGCCCTTGAGCTTGGCGGCCCGCAGGCCGTGCCGGGCGTAGCCCTCGTACGCCGCGACCAGTTCGTCGTCGCCGAGCCCGATGTCCAGACCGGACGCGTAGGCGGGGACCCGCCGGTCGCGTCCGCCCAGCAGCCGCCAGAGCGGTTGCCCGGCCGCCTGCGCCTTGATGTCCCACAGGGCGGTGTCGAGCGCGCCGATGGTCCCGAACACCGAGCCGGCGTGGCCCGCCTTGAACGTCTGCCGCAGCATCCGGTCGTACAGGCTGGTCACGGCGCGGGGATCCTCGCCGTGCAGCGCGGCGAAGATGTTCTCGATGTCCCCGTGCGGGCCGAGGCCGACGCCGGTGATGCCCTCGTCGGTCTCCACCAGGACGATCGGCACGGCGGTGACGCCGTCGGCGAAGACGCCGTTGGCGTCCCCGACGGGGCGTCCCCATTCCTGGCTGGTCGTGAGGGTCCGGTATCCGGTGATCCGCATGTCAGCCCTTCGTGGAGCCGGCGGCGACGCCGTCGGCGATCTGACGCTGGAGGAAGAGGTAGACCACCAGGACGGGGATCGCGGCGATCAGCACCCCGGAGGCGAAGGTGGGAATGTCGGCGGAGTACTGCCCGCGCAGCGAGGTCACCCCGACCATGAGGGTGCGGTGCTCGGCCGAGGGCATCAGCAGCAGCGCGATCAGCACGTCGTTCCAGCAGAACAGGGCGTTGAGGATGCCGACCGACAGCAGCGCCGGGGCGCCCAGGGGCAGCATGATCCGCCGGTAGACGCCGTAGACGCTGTTGCCGTCGATGCGGGCCGCGTCGACGATCTCCGTCGGGATGGTCCGGTAGTAGCTGGTCATCAGGAAGATCGTGAAGGGGAGGAACTGCGCGACGTAGGCGAGGACGAGCCCGGGATAGGTGTCGACGAGCCCGGCGTCGGCCATGATCCGGTTCAGCGGCACCATGATCACCTGGAACGGGACGAAGAGCGCCGCGAGGCAGCCCAGGAACAGCACCGACGAGCCCCGGAAGCGCAGTTGGCTCAGCGCGAAGCCGGCCATGGAGCCGAACAGCAGCAGCAGGACCACCGCGGCGGTCACCGTGCCGACCGAGTTGGCCAGGTAACGGCCCATGTCGACGGTGTTCCACGCGGTGGCGATGTTCTCCCAGCGCAGGGCGTCGGCCAGCGAGAAGCGGTCGAGGACGTACTCGCGGCGGGTCTTCATCGCCACGTTGGCGGTGAAGACCAGCGGATAGATCGTCGCCAGCGCCAGGAGGGCCATCGGGAGGGCGAGCAGCCACCTGCTCGGCCGGACGCGGGACATCACGCCTCCCTCACCCCCCGCCGGAGCAGGCTGATCTGCAGCAGCCCCACCACGAGCATGACGCCGAACAGCACCGTCGAGGCGGCCGAGGCGAGCGCCGGCCGGTTCATCTGTCCCTGCTGGATCCAGATGTAGTACTCGGGCAGGTAGGTCGAGCCCTCCGGGCCGCCGCTGGTCATCACGTAGAGCAGGCCGAACATGGAGGTCAGCATCCCGATCATGGTGGTCACGAAGACGAACTGGATGGTGCGGGAGAGGCTGGGGACGATCACGTGCCGGATGGTCTGGGGCAGCGACGCGCCGTCCACCCGGGCGGCGTCCAGCAGCGTGGCGTCCAAAGTGGCGAACCCGGCGAGGAACACCACCAGCGCCATGCCGAAGGTCGCCCAGACGTGCACCCCGACCACCACGAACATCGCCACGTCGGGGTCGCCGAGCCAGTCCGTGGGCCCGATGCCGACGCCGCCGAGCACGGTGTTGAGCGGGCCGTCGAAGGCGAGCAGGAGGTTGAAGATGGCGCCGACGATGACCGGGGAGAGCACCGCCGGGAAGAAGTAGACGCTGCGGTAGAAGCGGTGCCCCGGCACGCGCAGGTAGATGAAGGTCGCGAGCAGGCCGGGAATCGCCACCGCCACCGGCAGCAGCAGCACGAGCAGCCCGACGTTGCGCAGCGCGCCCCGGAACAGCGGGTCGGCCAGCAGCTCCCGGTAGTTGTCGAGACCGACCATCAGCCCGTCGCGGTCGCCGTCCCCGGTGAAGGAGAAGTTGACCCCGAGCAGCAGCGGCCACAGCCGCAGCAGCACGATGATCAGCACGGCCGGGGCCAGCAGGACGTAGGGGGCGAGGCGTTCGCTCCGCCGGGCGCTGGTGTCGCGCCCGGTCGGTCCGCCCGGCCACCACCGGACGGACCGACGTCAACGGCTTTCCACTCGGCACGGGTCAACCGGCCTGGTCCGAGGCCGCCAACTGCCGCACGGCCTCGTCGACGGTGATCGAACCGCTCAGCAGCTTCTGGGAGACCCGGCCCATCAGGTCCAGGGTGCGCGAGGAGAGGGCCACGTGCAGGGCGGGCTTGCCGCTGGCGAGGTCGGTGACGATCGTGGTCACGGCCGGGCCGCCCTTCGACACGTCGATCGTCGTGTCGGCGGCGATGGCGCCCGCCTGCTCGTGGAAGGCCGTCAGGGCGTCGGTCGAGGTCAACGACCGCACCAGGTCGGCGGCCAGCTTCGGGTCCCTGGTCCACTTGGCGACCCCGTACCCGATGCCGCCGTCGAACGGCAGGCTCGGGGTGGCCCCGGGGACGACCACCGGTGCGCGCATCACGCCGATCTTGTCGGCCGGGAGGAACTCGCCGAAGTCCTTCCAGTGCCCGATGTCCGACATCAGGCCGATGACGTGGGAGGCCTTGGCGGACTGGAAGATCGCGAAGGCGTCGTTGAACATCGCCGTCGAGTTCGGCCCGTCGCTGTTGAGCTTCGCGTCCTGGGTCTCCTTCCACAGCGCGAAGATCCGCTTGACGTGGGGCGAGGTCCAGTCCCGCTTGCCGGCGATCCAGGCGTCGTACTCCTGCGGGGTGAGCACGCCCGATCCGAAGGCCGAGAGGAAGAACTGGATGCCGATGCCCTCCTTGTTGCCGAGGGCGAAGCACTTCGTGCCGGTCTGCTTCGTGATGGCGGCGCAGTTGGCGACGAACTCGGGCCACGTGGCGGCCGGCTTCGCCGGGTCGAGGCCGGCCTTCTCGTAGAGCGCCCGGTTGTAGTAGATCGGGTGGCCCTGGAGGGTCACCGGGCCGGCGTAGGTCTTGCCGTCCTTGGTGAACGCGTCCCAGCCGGCCAGCCGCTGCCGGTCCTCGGCCACGTACTCGTCCAGCGGCAGGAGCGCGTCCGCCCGGTCGCGGATCTGTCCACCGCCGTTGAACAGGATGACGTCGGGCCCCTTGCCCGACTGGATCGCCGTGCCGAGCAGCGTGTAGTACTGGTCGTGGGGCTGGGCCACGAACTCGACGGTCACGCCGGGGTGCTTCCTGGCGAAGTCCGCCTTCGCCTTCTCGATGTACTGCGCGGCGGTGGCCTCGCCGGACTTCCAGTCCCAGACCACCAGTTTGGCGTCGGAGCCGCCGGGCGAGGAGCGCGTCCCCGAGGCGCTGCCGCAGCCACCCAGCACCAGTGCCGCGACGAGGATCGCTGGCCACACTGTTCGCTGCTTCATCGCTGCTCACCTTCGACTATGCGAGTGCCGGAGAGCCGGCCGTCGATGCAAGAATTGACGAGAAGGTAACTCGTATGACGTATGACGTCAACACTGGGGCGTAGAATTTCCCGACGGCGCACGACCGCCGCCCGCGGGGGCACTGGAGGGGACATGACGGCAGCACAGGAGACCACCCCGAGCACCTCGGGCCCCTCGGCGTGGGCGCGGCGACCCGCCAACCTCGCCACGGCGGTCACCGCGGAACTGGTGGAGCGCATCGTCCGGGGGGTGCACCCCCCGGGGACTCCCCTGCCTCCCGAGCCGGCGCTGTGCGGGGCGTTCTCCGTGAGCCGAACGGTCGTCCGGGAGGCGGTGAAGATCCTCCAGGAGAAGGGGCTGGTGCAGGTCCGCCAGGGCAGCGGCACCATCGTCACCCCGCCGTCGACGTGGGACATGCTCGACGAACTCGTCCTCGCGGCGACCATCGCCGAGGACGACAGCCTGGCGATCCTCGACGACCTGGTCGTCACCCGCCGGGTGCTGGAGTCCGACATGGCCAACGTCGCCGCCCGCCTGGCCGACCAGGAAACCGTCGACCGGCTGCGCGCCCTGGTCGACCGGATGGACGAGCTGGTCGACGACCACGTCACGTACCACGAGCACGACCGCGCGTTCCACGACGTGATCATGCAGGCGTCGGGGAACCGCATCGCCCGTGGCGTGGTGCGGGCCCTGGAGAGCCAGGTCGTGAACACCGCCCGGTACATGGGTCGCACCAAGCGCGCGCTCTGCGTGGCGTCCAACCGGGGGCACCGGCGCATCTACGAACGCATCGCGGCCCACGACCCCGACGGCGCCGCCCAGGCCATGTTCACCCACATCACCGAGGCGTGGCTCGTCCGCCGCAGCGGGCCGGACACCGCACGGCTGGTGCGCTGACGGGCGCGCCGCTCCCGGGAGGGACCACCCTGGGGCGGCCCCTCCCGGACAGGCTCGGGCAGCGGTCAGCTCCGCGTCCACTTCTGGCTGTTGCCGCCGGTGCAGGTCGAGATGACCACCTGCGTGCCGTTGGCGGTGCCGCCGCCGGTCGGGGACAGGCACAGCCCGGACTGCACCCCGGTGATCGTGCCGTCGGTGTTGAGGTTCCACTGCTGGTTGGTGCCGCCGGTGCAGTCCCAGATGATCACCCTGGTGCCCGACGAGGTTCCCGCGCCCTCGGCGTCGAGGCACTTCGTGCCGTACACCTGGAGCTGCTTGCCGGCGGTCTGCGTCCACTGCTGGTTGGGCCCGCCGTTGCAGTCCCACAGCGTCAGCTGGGTGCCGTTCGTCTGCGACTGCGACGGGACGTCCAGGCACCGGCCGGCGTTGGCGTTGCGCAGCGAGACCTGCGTGCCGCCGCCCACGCCCGGGACGACGCTGAGGTTGTCGAACTGGGCGGTCTGGCCCTGGCTGGTGCCGAAGCCGACCAGGCCCGCGCCGAAGGACGAGTCGGTGGCCGTGCCCACGGTGACCCCGTCGACGGTGGCGGTGATGGTGCTGCCGGAGAAGCCCAGGGCGAGGCTGTGCCAGCGGTTGGTGCCGAGCGCGGCGACGGTGCCGCTGCGCAGGGTGGTGAGCTGGTTGCTGGTGTTGTTGCGCAGGATCGACCAGGCGCCGGCGTCGGTGACCCGCAGGAAGTACGCGTTCTGGGCGCTGACCGGGTCCAGGTTCTGGCTGCCGACCCGGCCCTCCAGCTGGACGTAGCCGGCCTTCTCCAGCAGCACGTCGGCCGAGACCGTGTAGTTGTTCCAGTTCAGGTTGCCGCCGTACGTGCTGGGGTCGGCCAGGGTCTTCCAGGTGATCGGCGCCATCGGCGACGACTGGCGCAGGCACATGCCGGCACGGCCGCCGCCGCAGGCGGCGGTCTCGAACGCGCCCTGGTTGTCCTGGAGGTACCGGGCCAGCTTGCCGGCGGGGTAGCTGTCGAAGTTGTCGCTGTAGGGCAGGCTCAGCTGGCCCTGCGGGGGGCTGCTCGCCGTGCCCTTGCCGCCGCCGGTCGTGGTGGTGATCGTGTAGAGGTGACCGGGCTGCACGGTCAGCGAGTAGTTCCCGCCGGACGGGGTGATGTCGGTGCCGCGGACGAAGTGGTCGGCGGTGTTGGTGGAGTTCAGGTTGGTCGACCAGACGCGCACGGAGCCGGTGGAGAGCCCGCCGGTGACGCTGAGGTTCAGCGTCTGCGCGGCGGTCGCGTCCATGGTCTCGACGACCGTGGTGTAGTCGGTGTTGTTCGGCGACTTCAGCGACACGTAGCTGCCGTTGTTGCGCACGCCGCCGATGAAGCCGCTGGACGAGTCGAGATACTTCCAGCCCGGGGCGGTGAACTGGGTGGTGTGGGCGAGCGTCCAGGAGTTCTTGCCGACGGCGTACCAGCCGGACCAGGGCTGGTTGGCCAGCATCAGCCCGACGGTGGCCCAGGGGATGTTCGTGGTGGTCGCGCCGATCAGGTTCCAGTTGATGTACGCGGTCATCTTCCCGTCGATGTACCCCCGGTTGATGCCGCGCGCCAGTGGCTTGGCGCCGTCGTTGTAGTCCTGCGAGCCGCCCTCGCTGTTCCACAGGGTCTCGCCGGTGGCGGTGGCGTTGGCCGACACGGTGCAGGTGGTCTGCGCGGCCAGGTAGCCGCACGGGTAGTGGCCGCCGATGACGTCGATCGCGTTGCGCAGCGCCGCGTTGTTGACGGCCACGTTGGCCGGGTTCCAGCTGCCCGGGTAGTCGTCGCCGAAGATGAGCTTCACGCCGGCGTAGCCGTTGTTGTTGAGCGCGGTACGCAGGTTGATGGTCCAGTTGGCGTCGTACAACCGCTCGTTCTGGGCGGCGGTGAGGTAGTCGATGGTCAGGTTGTGCTGCTTGGCGCAGCCCAGCCAGGACAGGTGGTAGTCGATCGAGTCCTGGGACATGAAGGTGCCGTTGCCGATCCAGCCCGGCGCGCCCCAGGCCAGCCCGACGAGCGTGATGTTCGGGTTGCGGAGCTTGGCCTGCTCCATGATCCACCACTCGTAGCCGCGGTTGCAGTCGAGGTCGCCGCGGAAGTGGGAGTGGCTCGGCTCGGACCCGCTGGTGGAGTTGGTGTCGCCGCCGATCTCCACCTTGAGGATCTGCAACGAGGCGCCGTAGTTGGGCTTGAAGAGGTAGTCGAGGATCTGGCCGCGCTGGGGCTCCGGGTAGTCGATCAGCAGCCGGCTGTTGCCGCCGCCGCCGCTGACCGCGCCGAGGCCGTCGAACGTCTTGCCGCCCGACGCCCCGTTGATCGTGATCGAGGTGGCGGCCTGGGCCGGCGCGGCGAGCCCGCCCACCGCACCGCCGACGGCCAGCAGAGCGCCGACGACCAGGAGCGCGAGGGTCGATGGGCGGCGGAGTAGCCGCCTGGTTCCTGACATGGGTCGGGGCCTCCCCGGGAACATGGCCCGGCCTTGCCACCCCGCTGGGACCGGCCCACGTGTGGTGGTGGTGCGGTGCGGCATCAGGGAGGATCCGGTCGCGCCTATCCATAGACGAACTTCGACTTATCAGTCGTCATACGTTATAGCTGTCGCGGCGGCGCGGGTCAACCCACCCCGGCTAGGCGTCCGCCGCCCCGACGGCGAGCACCCGGCGCAGCCACGCCTCGGAGGTGTTGACGTGCATCAGCGCGCTGGCCTGGGCGAGCAACTGGTCGCGCGCCCGCAGCGCGAGGTAGATCGCGTGATGCTCGTCGATCGTCTGGTGCGCCGAGTTGCCCTCGATCAACCCGCGCCACACCCGCGCCCGCACCGTACGGCTGGACAGCCCGTCCAGCAGCGAGGTGAGGGTCTCGTTGCCGGTCGCGGCGACGACGGTGTGGTGGAAGGCGGTGTCGAACCGGATCAGCTTCTCGGCGTCGTCGGCCGCCGCCCGCATCTCCTCCAGGATCCGGCTCAGCTCGTCGAGGTCCGCGTCGGTCATCCGCAGCGCCGCCAGGCCGGTCGCCACCGGCTCCAGCATCCGGCGCACCTCCATCACCTCCAGCAGGGTGTCGTCGCGGAGCAACTCCACCGCGACACCCAGGCCCTCCAGCAGCAGCCGGGGGGCGAGGCTGGTGACGTACGTCCCGTCGCCCCGCCGCACGTCGAGCACCCGGGCCGACTCGAGCACCTTCACCGCCTCCCGCACCCCGCTGCGCGACAGCCCCATCTGCGCGGCCAGCTGCGGCTCCGGTGGCAGCCGCGCGCCCGGCGGCAGCTCGCCGCTCTGGATCATGCTCCGGATCTTCGCGATCGCGTCGTCGGTCAGTGCCACCCCGGCCCCCTCAGCACCCGCCGCCATGCGCCGACGGCATGGGACCCGGCGCCCACGCCCAGTGGGTGCCGGCAGCACCCCACTATAGGAGACGTCACATGTTTGCCACCCGGCGCGAGCACGGCGGGCGACGCGCCACGCCGGTGCCGCGCCGGGAGCACGACGAGACCCCGGGGCGGCGGACCGTGCGTCCGCCGCCCCGGAGCCGGGGTACGCCTGCCGCCGTCCGGCGGTCAGCTGGCGGTGCAGGTGGGGGTCTGGGTGGGCGCGGTGCCGTTGCCCTGGAACCCGAACTCCGTCACCTGACCGGCGGCGAGCTGACCGTTGTAGTCGACGTTGGCGAACCGCACCGTCCCCGAACTACCACTGGCCGTCGCCGACCACGTACCCGTGACACTCGTGCCACCCGGCAACGTCACACTCACGTTCCAACCCCGGGTACCACCAGAACCCGCGGTCACCTTCACCGTCGCCACGAAACCACCCGTCCACGAATTCGCCGACACCGTCGCCGAACAACCCGCCCCACCCGGCGGCGGAGTCGTCGGGGGCGGGGTCGTCGGGGGCGGAGTGGTCGGCGGCGGCGTGGTCGGCGGCGGGGTCGTGGGGGGCGGCGTGGTGGGGCTGGCCGCGTCGAAGCCGAGGAAGCGGATGGCCTGCGCGGTGTCGAAGGGGATGGAGTGGCCGTACCCCTGGAAGCTGATCGCCTCGACCGGCGCCGTGCCGCCGGTGCCGCCGTAGCGGGTACGGGTGGCGCTGGTCTGCGGGTAGTCGGTGTAGGCCGGCGTCTGGGACACGCCGAGCACGTTGGTCCACTGCTTGATCTGCTCGCCGAAGTTGACGTAGCTCAGCGTGGTGTCCGTGGTGCCGTGCCAGATCTGCATGCGGGGGCGCTTGCCGGTGTAGCCGGGGTAGGCGTTGCGCACCAGGTCGCCCCACTGCTGCGGGGTCTTGACGATCCGCCCGCCGGAGCACTCGCTGTTCCACTCCGAGCCGTTCGTGGTGGCGAAACAGCCGAACGGCACGCCGGAGGAGCTCACCCCGGCGTGGAACACGTCCGGGTAGAGGCCGGCCATCACGTTGGTCATCATGGCGCCGGACGAGAACCCGATGACCCCGATGCGGCTCGCGTCGACCGAATAGCGGGCCCGGACGTAGTCGATCATGGACTTGAGGCCGACCGGGTCGCTGCCGCCGTCACGCCGCAGGGCCTGCGGGGAGGAGACGTCCCAGCACTTGCTGCTGCGGGTCACCGACGGGTAGATCACGATGTAGCCGTAGCGGTCGGCCATGGAGCTGAGCTGGTAGCCGGTGTGCAGCGCCGGGCCACTGCCGGTGCAGTAGTGCAGGGCCAGCAGCAGCGCGGGCCGGGCCGCCACCCGGTCCGGCACGTACAGGTGCATCTGGAGGTTGGTCGGGTTGGTGCCGAAGTTGGTGACCTGGGTGAGCGTCGCGGCCGACGCCGGGGTGGCGGCGGTGATCACGGCCGTCGTCGTCGCCAGGGCCGTCGCCAGCGCGGCCGCCAGCAGGGCGATCCTTCGTTTCATCGGCGGTTCCTTCGTGGTGGTGGGTGCGGCGGCAGGGCAGGGCCTGGCCTGGTCGGGCCGGGCACCGGTCTCCGGGCCGGCCCGACCAGGGGCGTCGGCCCGACCCGGAGCACCCCGGGTCGGGCCGACGGAGGATCAGCTGGCGGTGCAGGTGGGGGTCTGGGTGGGCGCGGTGCCGTTGCCCTGGAACCCGAACTCCGTCACCTGACCGGCGGCGAGCTGACCGTTGTAGTCGACGTTGGCGAACCGCACCGTCCCCGAACTACCACTGGCCGTCGCCGACCACGTACCCGTGACACTCGTGCCACCCGGCAACGTCACACTCACGTTCCAACCCCGGGTACCACCAGAACCCGCGGTCACCTTCACCGTCGCCACGAAACCACCCGTCCACGAATTCGCCGACACCGTCGCCGAACAACCCGCCCCACCCGGCGGCGGAGTCGTCGGGTTCGGCGGGGTGGTGGTGGGGTTCGGCGGGGTGGTCGTCGGGTTGGGGATGCCGGTGCCCGCGTTGAGGGCGTTGAGGACGGAGTCGTACGCCGGCTTCTTGTTGCCGTTGCAGTCGAACAGCAGGGCGTTGTCGGACCCGCGCCACGAGTCGCAGTCCCGCACGCCCCACACCGTGATGCCGGTGCAGCGCGACACGTTCATGCAGGCCCGGGTCACCGCGCCGAAGATGTTGGCCTGGTTGCCGCCGGTCATGACGTCCAGCTCGGTGATCTGCACGTCGACGCCGAGGTCGGCGAAGCGCTGGAGGTTGGCCTGGTAGTCGCTGGCCAGGGTGGTGCCCAGGTGGGACTGGAACCCGACGCAGTCGATCGGCACGCCCCGGGACTTGAAGTCGCGCACCATGTTGTAGATGCCGGTCGACTTCGCGTTGACACCGTCGGTGTTGTAGTCGTTGTAGCAGAGCTTCGCGCCGGGGTCGGCGGCCCGCGCGGCGCGGAACGCCGCCTCGATCCAGTCGTTGCCGGTGCGCTGCAGGTTGGAGTCACGCCGCCCGCCGCTGCCGCCGTCGGCGAACGCCTCGTTCACCACGTCCCAGGCGTAGATCTGCCCCTTGAAGTGGGTGGCGACCTGGGTGACGTGGTTGATCATCGCGCTGCGCAGGGCGCTGCCGGACATGTTCTGCGCCCAGCCCGGCTCCTGCTGGTGCCAGAGCAGGGCGTGGCCACGCACGCTCATTCCGTTGGCCCGGGCGTGGCTGACGAGGCGGTCGCCGCCGCTGTAGTTGAACACCCCCTGCTGCGGCTCGGTGGCGTCCCACTTCATCTCGTTCTCGGCCACGACGCTGTTGAACTCGCGGTTGAGAATCGTCGTGTACGTGCTGTTGGAGAGCTTGCCCGTGGCGACCGCGGCGCCGAAGTAGCGGCCCTTCTCGGCAGCGGCGGCCCGCAGGGTCGTGCCGGCGCTGGCGGCGGGGGCCATCGTCACCAGTACGCCGGCGGTGAGTGCGCCGGTGACCGCGAGGGTCACCGTCGTCAGGAGGACTCTCTTGCGTCTCATGTCGATTCCTTCTCCGGGTGGATTGCAGCGGTGGTGGTGCGCCCGGATGCGCTTCGCAGAGGAGATCCGGGCGGATGATCCTGGAGGGTCACTGTTGCCGCACGAGGCCCGTCCCGCCGTCGCCGGCGGCGCTGTGGGGGTGCTGACACGACGCCCGCATGCCCTGTCGGGAAGTCGCGATCCCGAGGTGCGACCAGCAGGCCCGCCCGGTGGGCCATCGACGCTGGCTATCCTCGGCATCGACTGTGAACGATAACAAGGTCGTTCGTCAAGTCCTGCCGAATCGCACCGGTTCGGGCCGCCACTCGGGGCAGCCGAACTGCCCGCGCCGGGTCGGGTCGCCGGTCGCCACGCCGACGCCGCCGGCCGCCGCGCAGTAGGATCCGGCCGTGGTCGGTCGTCGGCGCCGCGTCCTCCGCCGGGCCCTGGCGGCCGGGCTCCTGGTCGTCGCC
The DNA here is from genome assembly GCF_020873825.1 of Micromonospora sp. DH13. Classification (NCBI taxonomy): domain Bacteria; kingdom Bacillati; phylum Actinomycetota; class Actinomycetes; order Micromonosporales; family Micromonosporaceae; genus Micromonospora; species Micromonospora sp. DH13. The sequence continues at coordinate 21,560 of NZ_JAHWGR010000030.1, read as the reverse complement.
GCCGCGCTACCCGCCGCGGCACCGGCGTCCCCCGTCACGTCCACGACGCTCACGGTGCTCCAGCTGAACCTCTGCAACAGCGGCCGGGCCGGCTGCTACACCGGCCGGGCGGTGCCCCGGGCCGCCGAGGTGATCCGCGCCGAGGCACCGCAGCTGGTGTCCCTGAACGAGATCTGCCAGGGCGACGTGCCCGAACTCGGGCGGATGTTCGCGCGGGTCCACCGCGGTGGCACGGTGGTGGCGGAGTTCAGGGCCGCCGGCGACCGCCCGAGCCGCGGCGTCACCCGGTGTCGCGACGGCCAGCCGTACGGCATCGGCCTGCTGGTCCGGCTGCCCGTGCCGCACCGGGGACACACGGTGCACAGCGGGATCTACCCGGTGCAGGACCTCGCGGACCCGGAGCTGCGGGCCTGGCTCTGCGTGCACGTCCCCGACGTCGTCAACGCCTGCACCACGCACCTGGCGGCGTTCAGCGCCAGCACGGCGCTCGCCCAGTGCCGCCACCTGTTCGACGCGGTCGTGCCGGCGGTCCTCGGCCGCGCCGGGCACGCGCCGACCGTCCTGGGCGGCGACCTGAACCTCCGCGCCGGCGGCTCACCCGACCTGCGGTCGTGCGTGCCGCCGGACCGTTCCCGGGTCGACGACGGCGCCGTGCAGCAGATCGTCGCCACGGCGGGCGTCACCGTCGGCGCCGGCCGGTCGGTGGACATGCGCGACGCCACCGACCACCCGGGACTGCTGGCCACGCTCACGATCGAGCACGGCCGGCCGCCCCCGCTCAGGAGACCGCGGCCCTGACCAGCTCGACGACCTTCCGCTCGACGGCGGGGCTCCACGCCCGCAGCGCGTACGCCACCGGCCACAGGTCCCCGTCGTCGAGGTTGGCCGCGTCCTGGAAGCCGAGGGTCGAGTAGCGGTAGTTGAACTTGCCCGAGTCCTGGAAGAAGACGACGATCTTGCCGTCCGCGTTGGCGTAGGCGGGCATCCCGTACCAGGTCTTGGGCGACAGCTGCGGGGCGGCGGCGGTCACCGCCACGTGCACGCGCTCGGCGAGCGCGCGGTCCTCCGGCGCCATCTGCGCGATCCGGTCGAGGACCGCCTGAATCCCGTCGGCCTTCTTGGCGCCCTTCCTGCCCTCGGCGCGCAGCTCGGCGGCGCGCTCCTTCATCGCGGCACGCTCCTCGGGGGTGAAGCCGTCGGACGCGGTCGTGGAATCCGTGGAGGACATGCGGGGGCTCCCTTGCGCCGTTGCGGGCCGGCGGAGTACCGGCTACCTGGCAAAAGGCTAGGCCGGACGGCGTGACCGTGCTTCTCGATTCCTGATCTCCTCCGCCTGGCGGGCGGGACGCCCCCGCCGCGCGTCCCCGCGACGGCGGTGAGGTCACGGCGCGGGCGGGGCGACGCATTCGCCGGCGAGGAGGTCGGCGGTGGTGTGGGCGGCGATGCCGGGCTGCGCGCCGTCGGCGAACCGCGCGACGACCGCCCGGACGTGCCGCTCGGCGGGTGCGGCGAGGCCGTCGTAGACCGCCGCGAACAACTCCCGGGCCCGCTGCCTGGGCCACCCCGTCGGCAGCAGTTCCAGGGGCAACTGCGGATCGAGGACGGGAAAGCGCCGGTAGGTGTCCATGACCTCGGTGCGCGCCCGCACCGCCGCCGCGCCGTCGATCCGTCCGGACCGCACCCGGGGCAGCAACGGGGTCCACCGCCGCAGGAACGCCTGGTAGTGCCGGCTGATCACGTCGATGTCCCAGGCGTCGACGGGAGCCCGGTGGCCGAGCGCGTCGAGCGCGGCCTGCCGACCACGGAACACCGTGACGGCGCCGGGGGTGAGCTCGGCGAGGTGCGCCCGCGCCTTCGGCGTCAGGTCGTGCGGCGAGATCCACAACCCGTCGTACAGCGGCGCGTAGCCGAGCCAGCGGAGCTGGCCGCGCAGGGCCCGCCGCTGCGCGCTGCGCTCCTGCGGCAGCGAGAAGGCCACGATCGTCCAGCGCCCGTCCCACGGCACCGCCGCGGCGGTGGAGGCCACGATCCAGTTCCCTCCGGCGGCCAGGTTCGCGGCGGCGAGAGGGCTCAGCCGGTAGGCGCTGCGCCGGCCCTGGCGACTGCCCTCCAACACGCCCCGGCGGGCCAGCCGGCTGATCGCGGTCCGCGCGCCGGCCGTGGACACCCCGGCCTCGGCGAGCAGCGCGACGATCGCGGCGGACGGGAGCGCGGCCCGGGCCCGCAGGGTGTAGTCCGCCAGCAGGGTCACCGCGACCCCCTGGGGCGAGTTGCCGGCCTGCCTCCGGGGCAGCCGCAGCGGGCGCCCGTCGTCCGGATAGATCTCCTCGATGCTGAACGGGCTTGCCACAGGCGCTCCGGGCTCGAAGTCTCGGGGACAACCCACGACTGTAGACGGATCTCCCGACGGGCCGGCTCGCCGTGCCGGGCGCCGTCGGTGCGGCAGAGCGACCCGGCGGGCCCGCCGCGGCCGGGTCGACGACCCACGATGATCGAGCCATCTCGATTGACACTTGTGTGCCCCGGGGGAACACTAACTGCTACGCGATGCCCTACGGAGCCGGGCGGGCGAGCACACGCAGTGGGCGACACGCATCCCACGGGGCCGGGCGACCCCGACCGGGAGGCGTGGCCCGACCCAGCCCGCACACCCGCACACCCGCACAGGTGACCGAAGGAGTCGTCCCCGTGAGAATCAGAAGGAAACTGCTGCTCGGCCTGGCCACGACCCTGGTGGCGGCCGGCCTGGTGGCGCCGACATTCCAGCCCGCGTACGCGGCGTCGCTGGTCGAGGTGACCAGCTTCGGCAACAACCCGGGCCGGATGCGCATGCACGTCTACGTGCCGGACAACCGCCCGGCCCACCCGGCGACGGTGATCGCCATGCACGGCTGCGGCGGCTCGGGCCCCGCCTTCTATTCCGGCAGCGAGTTCGCTTCCCTCGCCGACCGGTACGGGTTCATCGTGATCTACCCGACCGCGACCCAGCAGGCCGGCTTCGGCAACTGCTTCGACACCTGGTCGGACGCCGCCAAGCGCCACGACGGCGGCAGCGACCCGGTGTCGCTCGTGTCGATGGTCCGCTACGCGCAGCAGCAGTACGGCGCCGACCCCGAGCGGGTCTACGCCACCGGCAGCTCGTCCGGCGGCATGATGACCAACCACATGCTGGCCGTCTACCCCGAGGTGTTCAAGGCCGGCGCCGCGTTCATGGGAGTGCCCTACAACTGCTTCGCCGGCGCGGCGGACTACCCGCCCGGCAGCAGCCAGTGCACCGGCGGCAGCATGAACCGGACCCCGCAGCAGTGGGGCGACGCGGTCCGCCAGCAGGCGTACCCCGGCTACTCCGGCCCGCGCCCGCGGGTGCAGGTGTGGCACGGCACCGCCGACACGCTCGTGCCGTACAGCCTGCTCCAGGAGTCGATCGAGCAGTGGACGAACGTGTTCGGCCTCAGCCAGACCCCCACGTCCAGCGACACCCCGCAGGCCGGCTGGAACCGCCGCCGCTACGCCGACGGCAGCGGCACCGTCCAGGTCGAGGCGTACAGCATCCAGGGCGCCGGGCACAGCCTTCCCGCCGGCGGCATGGCCGCGGCCGCCATCGCGTTCTTCGGCCTGACCAGCACGCCGAGCCCGACCACCACGCCCAGCCCCACCGTGACGCCCACCCCCACCACGACCCCCAGCCCGACCCCGCCCCCCACCACGCCACCGGCTTCCGGCGCCTGTCGCGTGACCGTCGCCGTCAACGCCTGGAACACCGGGCTGACCGCGAACCTCACCATCACCAACACCGGCGCCAGTGCCGTCAACGGCTGGTCCCTGGTGTTCGGTCTGCCCGCCGGGCAGACCATCACCTCCGGCTGGAACGCCACCTACTCCCCCACCTCCGGGCAGGTGACGGCCAGGAACCTCGCCTACAACGCGGCCATCCCCGCCAACGGATCGATCGACATCGGCTTCCAGGTCACCCACGGCGGCAACGCCGCCAAGCCGACCTCGTTCGCCCTCAACGGCGCGTCCTGCACGGTCGCCTGACAAGGCCGCGCTCCGGGGAGGCGTGCCCCGGCATGTCTCCCCGGAGCACCGGCGGGTGTCACCACCGCCCAGGCGAACGAACCGGCGGGCCGCGCCCGCCCCCTGTGCCATCTCCATCATATGGGCCGGTCAAGCCGCCCGAATCGTCCGGGATGCCGATCTTCTGTCCCCGGCCGACGCATAGTGTCGACCCGTCCGCGCCGGCCGCGCGCGCCGTGAGGCGCGGGCCGCAGCCGCCGCGCGCCTGTCGACCCGACACGCGCACGCCGAGGCGCCCGGCCAGGGCCGCGCGGGGCGACGCACGCAGGAATCGGGGGGCACCGTGTCGGAAGCAGCACACCAGATCGCCGTCGAGCAGCAGGTGGTCGACCGGGTGTACGCGCGCCTGGAGGTCATGCGCGAGCAGACGAGGCAGTTGAGCGCGGAGGGACACCGCCGCGCCGGCTCCGGGCCGGTCACCGGCCTGGTCGAGCGGGACGCCATGGTCCTGGGCGCCGCCGCCAGGCTCGCAGAGCTCGACGGCCAGGAGGAGGGCATCGTCTTCGGCCGGCTGGACTTCGACGACGGTTACACCTACCGCATCGGCCGGCTCGGCGTCCGCGACGAGGACCGGGAGCCGCTCGTCGTGGACTGGCGCGCGCCCGCCGCCGCGCCGTTCTACCGCGCCACCCCGGGCGAGCCGCTCGGGGTGGCACGACGCCGCGTCATCACCTGCGCGGGTGACCGGGTCGTCGGCCTCGACGACGAGGTCCTCACCACGCGGGACGTCGACGGCGTGGTCGGCGAAGGAGCCCTGCTCACGTCGCTGACCCGGGCGCGCGGCGAACACATGCGCGACATCGTCGCGACGATCCAACGCGAGCAGGACGAGGCGATCCGCGCCCCCGCACACGGCGTCACGCTGATCACCGGCGGGCCGGGCACCGGCAAGACGCAGGTGGCCCTGCACCGCGCGGCCTACCTGCTCTACACCGACCGGGGCAGGTTCACCGACGGGCGGGTGCTGGTGGTCGGACCGTCGACGGTGTTCACGGAGTACATCGGCAAGGTGCTGCCCGGGCTCGGCGAGGACAGCGTCCACCTGCGCGCGATCGGTGAGCTGTTCGACGGCGTCGTCGCCACCCGGCGGGATCCCGCCGCCGTGGCCCGGTCCAAGGGCGACCTGAAGATGGTGCGGGTGCTGGCCGACCTGGCCTGGGACACCCCGCCCCACGCGCCGGAGCACCTGCGCGGCCTCACCGCCGACGACCTGGCGAAGGCCCGCGTCGAGATCCGGCGCAGGTGCGAGGCCAGGGGCGTCACCGTCAACGGTGCGCGGGCCGAGGCCGCGCGGGTGCTCGCCGAACTGCTGGACGGCGGGGAAGCGCCGGAGGCCTTCCTGAACGCGTGGTGGCCGCCGCTGACCCCGCAGGACGTCCTGCCCGCGCAGGACGGGCAGTGGTCGGTCGACGACGTCCCGCTGCTCGACGAGCTGGCCGAGATCCTGGGCAGGCTGCCGGAGCCGACCCGGGCCAAGCCGGAGTGGCAGCTCCGTGAGCTGCGCAGCGGCGCCCGCCTCGCGGAGACCTTCGTGCTGAGCTGGAGCCTCAACGACGGCTGGCAGCTCTTCGCGCCCGGCCTGGCCACGCCGATGGCGTCGTCCGGCCAGTCCATCGACCACAACGGCTACTGGTCGGCGCAGCGGTGGGCCGCCGCCATCATCCTGCGCGAGGGCCACCAGGTGGTGAGCTGGGTCGACGGCTTCGACCCGTACGGCGAGGAGGGCTACGTGCCGGTGCTGGCCGAGCCGTTGCCGGTGGCCGAGACCGAGGAACCCGTCGCCGACGCCTACCTGCACGTCATCCTCGACGAGGCGCAGGACCTGTCGCCGATGGAGTGCCGGATGATCGCCCGCCGCGCCGCGCACGCCTCGATGACCATCGTGGGCGACCTCGGCCAGGCCACCCACCCGCTGGCCGCCGACTCCTGGCCGGAGCTGGTGCGGCGGCTGGGCAAGCGCGAGGCCAGGACCCTCGACCTGCCCACCGGCTACCGGGTGCCGCAGGTCATCGCCGACTTCGCCGCCCGCGCCCTCGCGCCGGGGATCCCGCCCACCCGGTCCTTCCGGCCCGGCGGCAGCCTGGAGATCCGACAGGTCGACGACCTGGCCGAGGCCGTCGCCCGCGAGACGGGCACCGTCATCGCCCCCGACCACCTGGCCGCCGCCCTGGGCGCCGTGCCGGTCAGCCAGGTCAAGGGCCTCGAGTACGACCGCGTGGTGCTGGTGGAGCCGGCCGACATCGTCGCCGCCGAGCCCCGCGGGATGAACCGCCTCTACGTCGCCCTCACCCGGGCCGTCGCGGAGCTGGTCGTCCTGCACACCAGGCCGCTGCCGGAGAACCTCACCGTCGGCGGGCCGCAGGCTGGCTGACCCGACCCGCCCGGCGCTCAGAAGACGGACATGAACTCGATCGGCCCCATCCTGGCCGACGCGAGGCGGCGGACCGACTCCGCCCCGTCCCGCACGGCCGCCACGAACAGCTCCTCCAACCGCCCGGCGTCGCCCTCGGCGAACACCGCCGGGTCGACGTGCACCTGCCGCAGCTCGCCCAGCCCGGACAGGGTCACCGTCACCAGTCCCCCGCCGGCCCGGCCCGTCACCGACGTGCGGCCCAGCTCCTCCTGGGCGCTGGCCATCCGCTGCCGCAGCCGCTCGGCGCGGTCCAGCACGGCCCTGACCTCAGCTTGCACGCTCGCCTCCTGCGGGTTGCCGGGTGATCTGTTCCGCCGCCGCGGCCCGGCTCAGCCGGGGGCCCTGCGGCAGCACCGCCAGCAGCTGGCGGGGAAAGGGGACGGGCGGTCGCCCGCCGAGTTGGAGCGCCGCCACCGCCTGCGCGTCGGCGAGCGGGAACGCGACGCCGCCGTCGGAGATCAGCGACATCCCGGGCGCGGGGCCCGTCCCGTCGCCCGGGACGGCGACGACGAGCATGCCGGAGGCGGGTCCCGCGTGCACGAAGCCCCGCCCCCGGGCGTCGACCGCGGCCTGCTCGCGCGGGGCCAGGACGACCGTGCTGGCGTACGTGCTGGCCGAGGTGGGCTGCTGCCGCAGGCACAGCACCCGGCCGCCCGGGTCCTGCCACCCGGCCGCCGACAGGTCGGGCAGCCGGGACAGCAGCGAGCGGTCCGCCGACCTGGGCGCCTCGGCCAGCGCGGCGGTGTCCAGCTCGATCGCGGCCCCGGCCGGCCCTGCCTCCAGGAACAGGGCCTCGGTGCGGTTCACCGGGGCGAGGCCGTCGCCGCGCAGCACGAAGTAGCGCCGCTCGCCGGAGGCCAGCTCCTGCCGGTACAGGGTGCCGATCGGGCGGCTGCGCCCGCCGACCTGCGGGCCCGCCGCGCCGGCCCCCGCGATGGTGGCCGCCCGCAGCGCCGGGCCGTCCGGGAGCCAGTCGAGCCACCGCTGCGGCGCCCGGACCGGGCGGGCGTCGAGGGCGCCGAGCGCGACCGGGACCGCGTCGTCGAGCACCCGGTGCTTCGCGCCGGCGTGGATCAGGAACCGCGCCCCGTCCGGCCCCCGCACCAGCAGGAACCGCCCGGCGGGCAGCGGCTCGGCGACGGCGCGCGGGTCGAGGTTGACGCCGAGGGACTCGCCGGGGGCGTCGACGACCGAGCCGGGCAGGCAGGCCAGCCACGGACCGGTGGTCAGCTCGGCCGGCGACGGCACGAGCTGCGGGGCGTCCGCGATCCCCAGGGCCGGGCCGCGCGGGACGTCCCGCAGCGAGTTGCGGGAGATCAGCTTGACCTTCGCCTGGCCGCCCTGCAGCAGCATCGCCGACGCCAGGTTCGGGGTGGGGTGCAGCACCCCGTCGAGATAGACGTACCGCGTGCCGGACTCCTTCTCGACGAGGATCGCGCCCTTCTCCCGGAAGGCCGCGCTGCCGCCCGGGACGATCCAGCCGTAGACGCCGAACCCGGCCGCGACGAGCACCGCGACCAGGATGCCGAAGCCGAGACCGGTCAGGGCCCGCCGGGCCGGGAAGACCGCCGTGCCGGGGTCGCCGAGCACGAGGGCGCAGCTGAGCCGGTCCATCATGAACTGGTACGCGTGGACGTGGTCCCGCTGGGTCTGCATCCCCGCCCCTAACCGAACAGGCCCCGGGCCCAGGCGTAGACGCCCAGGACGTGCGCCAGCAACGGAAGCACCGCCAGCCCGGTCGTGACGTCGAAGAACGTCGCCAGGTACTCCCAGATCGGCAGCATCCGGCGCGGCCACGGCCGGATCGCCGCGAGCACCAGCGCCACGACGAGGCAGGCCAGGGCGACGAGCAGGCCCAGCCGTGCCCCCGGCGTCGCCCGCGCGGCGAACGTCGTGACCACCAGCAGGAATCCGGATCCTCCGGCGGCCACCAGAGCCACCCGCTGCCACAGGCCCGTGAACGTGCGGGCCCGCAGCAGGACCGCGCTGGCCAGGACCGTCACGAGGGTCCAGCCGACCCAGCCCGGCGTCGCCATGACGAACAGGAAGAGCACCGGCAGCAGCAGCGCCGCGACCACCATCGTCACGGTCAGGTAGGTGTCGGCCAGGTAGGTGCGGTCCCGGACCTCGTCCGACGGCGCGGGCTCGATGTCGACGGTCATGTCGGCACCCGTCTTGGGCAGCTGCGGCCCCCGCAGCCCGGACATCCGGATCGCCGCCCTGGGTGCCAGCACCACGGCGACGACCACCGCCGTGGCCGCCACCGCCGCGGCCCGCTCGGCGCTCATGCCCATCGTGGCGTGCAGCGAGATCACGCAGACCACGACCAGCGCGGCGACGATCACCACGAGGAACGGCGCGAGCGGCAGCGCCGGGGCGACCGTACGCTGGGCGACGATCAACAGCACGGCCACGGCGGTGGCGGCCACCGCGGCGGCGCTGCCGGCCTCCGCCGTGACCGCGATCCGCTCCGGCGCGCCGTCGACGGCCGCGGCGGCGGCCAGGGCCGCGAAGGCCGCGGACGCCACGGCGAACACCAGCGACAGCGCCGGGTCGGCCAGCCGTCGGGCGATCCGCAACGCGGCGGCGCCGCAGGCGACGGCCAGCACGGCGGTGCCGGCCACCTGGGCCGGCAGCGGCCCGCGCGCCGCCGACGCGTACCCGAGCAGGCCGAGCGCCACGGCGGCGAGCGCGAGGAAGAGCCGGCGGCGGTGGTGCGGCTGCCAGCGGTCCGCGCGGCGGTTGACGCTGGTGGCGATGCCGTCGGCCAGGTCGTCGAAGTCCAGCTCCGGCAGCGGGTCCTCGGCCGGGCGCAGCACGAGTTCCTCGCCCTCCAGCCAGTCGAGGCTCTCCGGCGTGCCGGCCAGGTCGAACGGGGCCTCGCCGACCCGCTGCAACACCCACCCGGCCGCGCCGTCCGCGTCGGTGGCTGGGCCCGCCGTCGCCGTGTGTCGCAGCAGGATCGGCAGCAGCGTCGCGACCGGGGTGCCCGACGGCACGGCCAGGTCCACCTTCCGCCGCGGGCCGGTCACGCTGATCCGGCAGAGGTCGTTGTCCAGTGTGGTGTTCACGTCATCTCCCGGTGGTCACGAAGCCGGTCTGGACCAGGCGTACGCCGCGCCGGGTCACCAGTTGGGCGCGGCCGGCCGGCAACTGTCGCGGCGTGGCCTCGCCGAGGAACCTGCCCTCCTCCTTGGGGTAGGAGAACAGCAGGGCGGGGCTGCCGAGCTCCCACAGCCGGCGGATGACCGGGTCCATCATCGCCCGCATCGCCCCGGACGTGCTCCGGGCGACGATCAGGTGCAGGCCGATGTAGGCGCCCTGGGCCAGCAGCGGCAGCAGCGGGTCGAGGGTCGAGCCGGCGCCGACGCCCCTGGTCATCAGGTCGTAGTCGTCGACGACGACGAACAGCTCCGGGCCCTGCCACCAGTCCCGGCGGCGCATCCGCTCCGACGAGACGTCCGGGCCGGGGATACGGCGGCTCATCGACACCGCCGCCTGGCCCGCCAGCTCGAACAGCCTGTCGCCGGTGAGGCCGGTGCCGACCTGGTAGTCGGCCGGCAGGGCGGTGTCCAGGTCCCGCCGGGTGTCGCCCAGCACGACCTTCGCCTCGTCCGGGCCGTAGCGGCGGCGGACCGCGTCCAGCACCAGGCGCAGCGCGTTGGACTTCCCGGTCTCGGCGTCGCCGAACACCAGCAGGTGCGGGGTGGTCAGGAAGTCGTGCCACACCGGGGCGAGGCGCTGTTCGTCGCGGCCCACGCACACCCTGAACTCGGGCTCCGGCGGCGGCAGCTGGGCGACGGGCAGCCGGGTGGGCAGCAGCCGCACCTCGGGGGCGAGGCGACCCGGCCAGAACACCCGGATCTCCTCGGTCACCGCCTTGGTGGCCTCCGCCAGGTCGTCGACCGCCGAGCTGCCGTCCATCCGGGGCAGTGCGGTCAGGAAGTGCAGGCCGTCCGCGGTGATGCCGCGCCCCGGCTGGTTCGGCACGGTGGCCGCCTTGCGCGAGCCCACCTCCGACTCCATCGAGTCGCCGAGACGCAGCTCGACCTTCGTGCCCAGCAGGTCCCGCAGCCAGGTCCGCAGCTCCGACCAGCGGGTCGCGGTGACGACGAGGTGGATGCCGAACGACAGGCCACGGGAGGCCAGCTCGCCGATCCGCTGCTCCAGGTCGGGGTAGTCCTGCTTCACCGTGTACCAGCCGTCGACGACGAGGAACACGTGCCCGAACGGGTCGTCGATCGCGCCCGCCGCCCGCTGCGCCAGGTAGGTGGCGACCGAGTCGATTCCCCGCTCGACGAACTCGGCCTCCCGCCGCTCCAGGACCTGCCGGACCTCCTCGACGGTGCGGACCACCCGGTCGCGTTCCAGCCGGGTCGCGACGGAGCCGACGTGCGGCAGCCCGGCCACCGCCGCCAGGCCGCCGCCGCTGAAGTCGAGGCCGTAGACCTGCACCTCCTCGGGGGTGTGGGTCACCGCCAGCGACAGGATCAGGGTGCGCAGCAGGGTCGACTTGCCGCTCTGCGGCGCACCGGCGACGCCGACGTGCCCGTCGGCCCCGGACAGGTCCGCGACGAACAGCTCGCGGAGCTGGTCCTGCGGCCGGTCGACGATCCCGACCGGCACCCGCAGGCGTCCGCGCAGCGCCGGGTCCCCGACGGTCGCGCCCCGCGCCGGGTCCGGGACGACGCTGGGCAGCAGCGTGTCCAGGCTGGGCGGGTCGGACAGCGGCGGCAGCCACACCTGGCGGGCCGGCGGGCCCGACCCCGCCAGCCGGCCGACGAGGACGTCGACGAGGCTGGGGCCGGTGGCCTCCTCGTCGGCTCCCGCCCCGTCCGCCGGGTCGGCCGACGGGGCGTCCGCCCGCGCCGGGTCGTGCCGGACGCGGGCCTGCCGGGTGCCGAACAGGACCACGTCGGCGGGCTCCCGGGCCTGCCGGCCGGGCTCGTCCACGACCGGGCGCCCGCCGGTGTACGGGCCGGACACGTACGCCGACTTGAACCGGACCAGGTTGCTGGTGTCGACCTTCAGGTAGCCGTTGCCCGGCTCGGACGGCAGCTCGTAGGCGGAGCCGACGCCGATGACGGCGCGGGACTCCATGGTGGAGAACGTCCGCAGGGCCAGCCGGTAGGACAGGTGCCCCTCGACCCGGTTGATCCGGCCCTCGTCGAGCCGCTGCGAGGCGAGCAGCAGGTGGACGCCGAGACTGCGGCCCAACCGGCCGATGGAGACGAAGAGGTCCATGAACTCGCTCTTGCTGGACAGCAGCTCGCTGAACTCGTCGACGACGACCAGCAGCACCGGGAACGGCACGAGCGGGGCGCCGGCCGCGCGGGCCTTCTCGTAGTCGAACAGCGACGCGTGGCCGCTGGCCCGCAGCACCTCCTGCCGCCGCGTCAGCTCACCGTTGAGCGCGTCCTGCATCCGGTCGACCAGGGGCAGCTCGTCGGCCAGGTTGGTGATGACGGCCGAGGTGTGCGGCAGCCGCTCCATGCCGAGGAACGTCGCCCCGCCCTTGAAGTCCACCAGGACGAGGTTGAGGATCTCGGAGGAGTGGGTGGCGGCGAGCGCGCAGACCAGGGTACGCAGCAGCTCGCTCTTGCCCGAGCCGGTGGCGCCGATGAGGAGCCCGTGCGGGCCCATCCCGCCCTGGGCGGACTCCTTCAGGTCGAGCTCGATGACCTCGCCGTCGGCGGTGACCCCGATCGGCACGGTGAGCCGGGAGCGTTGCGGCTGCCGGCCGCGCCACGACGCCTGCACGTCGAAGGTGTGCGCGTCGCGGATGCCGAGCAGGGTGGTCAGGTCGAAGCTCGACTCCAGGGGCTTCTCGACCGCTTCGAGGGTGCCGCTGGTCCGCTTCGGCGCGATGACGCGGGCCAGCGCCTCGGCCGGCACCACGCCGAGACCGTCGCGCTCGGCCGACCGCGTCTCGTCACCGGCGGGGAAGGCGACCTCGGTGTCCCGCACGTCGAGCCGCAACACCCTCGGCCCGCCGGGCAGGGCCCCGGTCAGGTCGAGCAGCACGACGTTGCGCAGCCCCGCGCCGTACAGGCGGGAGCTGTCCGGAAGCCGCGCCAGGTACGCCAGGATGACGACGAACGGCTCCGCCGAGCTGGGCCGGGCCGACTGGTCGTGGTCGCCGCGGTCGACCACCTCCTGCCCGAGCAGGTCCATCAGCTCGTCGTGGCCGGCGGCGAAGAGCCGCGCCGGGCCGGCGGCGTCGTGGGCGGTGGGGTGCGCGTTGTGCGGCAGCCACTTGATCCAGTCCCATTCGGCGCGGTGCTCCTCGGCGGCCAGCACCGCGATCCGCAGCTCGTCGGGGGCGTGGAACGTGGCCAGCTGGGCGAGCATCGCCCGCGCCAGTTCGGCCGCCGGGCCGCCCTCGCCCTCGAACTCGATGCTGGTGAAGCTGCGCAGACCGACGGCGATCGGCACGCCCGACACCGTGCGGTACGCCTCGGAGAAGCGGCGCAGGGAGATCGACGAGAGGGGTTCGAGATCCTCGATCGGCTTGGTGGTCGGGGGCAGGAACCGCATCATCGCGTTCTGCCGGCCCAGGCCGATCCGCACCCTGCCGAAGTCGTCGTGGCTCGGCCGGCGTTCCCAGAGGCGGCTGCTCATCGCCACCGACCAGAGCGTGTCCGGCTGGGGGTTGTCCCACAGCACGGCCTGCCGGTGCTGGTTGGCGGCCTTGCGGGCCTGCCGGCGGAGCTGGGTGACGTAGCGCAGGAAGTCCCGCCGTTCACCGCGCATCTTGCGCTTGCGGTCGGCGGCGGCCCGGCCGATCTGGACCAGCCCCATGAACAGCATCCCGGCGGCCATCGCGCCGCCCATGACGTACAGGATGGGGGTGCGGTTGAACAGGCCGAACATCATCATCATGCCGCCCATGCCCAGGCCCATCGGGACCATCATGGCGAACGACCGGAAGTCCAGCGGGGCCTCCTCGGCCATCAGCGGGGGCTCCTGGAGCTCGACCTCCCCGTCCGGGGCCTCCGGTCCGGCGGCACGCGGCGGCCGCTTGACGGTGATCGTGTTCACGTGCACCCTCCTCGGGTCCGGCTGCTCATCCGCCGCCCCAGGCGTCGTCCTCCCGCAGCAGCGTGACCGCGTACCGCGTGTCCTTCCCGGCGTCGTTCGCCGGCTCCTCGCCCATGGGGTCGTCGGCGACGTCGGCCGGGCCGGCGGCGGGCCGGCGTCCGGCGCGGGCGCGCCCGGCCGCTCTGCGCTCCTCCGCCTCCGCCTCGGCCCGGGCCCGCCGCTCCGCCTCGGCCCGGGCGCGCAGCTCGGCCCGTTCCGCCGCGGTGTAGTCCGGCCCGCCGCAGCGGGGCGGCTGTTCCTCGGCGAGGGGCGTGCCCCGCCGGTCCCACCGCCAGGTGCGGACCGGTTCCGGCCGGCTACGCATCCGTCCCCCGGTCCGCCCGGTCCGGGTCGGCGGCCGGCAGGTCCGCGCCGGCCAGCCACCACCGTTCGCCCGGCGCGTCCCAGGCGCTGGTGTCCTCGGGCTCGCCGGTCGGGCGTACCACCGGCACCCGGTCCGGAGCCGGCGCGTCGTCGGCGGCCCAGCTCGTCGGGGCCTCGATCAGCAGCTCGGCGGCCTCGGGCCGCTCGGCCTTCTCGCGTTCTCCGGGCCCGGGCACCGAACCGACCGGTGCGGCCGCCCACCCCGGCCGCACCGGCGCGGCGGGGCCGCCCGGTGGGTCGACGCCGCGCTCCGGGCCGGGCACACGTTCCGGGCCGGGCACACGCTGCGGCTCGGGGTCACCCTGCGGGCCGGCGGCACGCTTCGCGCCGGGCGTGCCCTGCGGCTCGGGGGCACGCTGCGGGCCGGCGGCCCGCGACGGCACGGGCAGCGGCAGCGGCACCGGCAGGTCCTGGTGCCAGCCCGGTTCGGGGTCGAGCAGTTCGGCGGCGTCCGGCCGCTCCGATGCGGCACGCCCGTCGGGATCGGCCGGTGCGGCCGGCGGCGCCACCACCGGCGGCAGGCCGGATCCACCGGGCGGCGCGCCCTGCGGGGCGTCCGGCGCGTCGACGCCGTCCGGCACCGGAGGCTGCCACGTCTGCGGCTCGCCCTCGACCAGTCCGGAGGCGTCCGGACGGTCGGGCGCGCCGCCCCCCGCGCCACCGGGCGCACCCGACGGCGGCGGCAGGAACGGGGGCACGCCGCCGGTCCCCGCCGGGGCGGGCGGCAGCGGGGACGCGCCGAGCCCGCTGCCCCCGGCCTCCGTGCCGCCCGGCGAGTGCGGCACGTCGACGCCGCCCGAGAGCGGCGGGTCCCAGGTCTGCCGCTCCCCCTCGACCAGACCGGACGCGTCCGGACGGTCGGGCGCACCGCCCCCCGCGCCACCGGGCGCACCCGACGGCGGCGGCAGGAACGGGGGTGCCCCGGAGGTGCCGTCCGGCCTGCCGCCACCGGTCGCGTCGGGCGGATCCACGCCGCCGAGCACCGGCGGGGCGAGCCCACCGGGCCCGTCCACGCCGGGCGGGTCGACCGTCGGCGGAGCGTCGACGCCCGGTGCCTCGAACCCCGGGAGCCCGCCGCCGTTCTGGCCGTCCGGCACCCCGCCGCTGCGGGGCGGTGGCGTGCCGGTCGGTGCCGACGGCGTACCGCCGGGCCGGTCCACGCGCGGCGGGGGCGTGGTCACCGGCGGCGTGCCGCCGGGCGGTCGCGGGGAGCCGACCGGCAGGGGCGTCGGCGGCCTCGTCACCACCGGAGGGGACGTCACCACCGGAGGGGACGTCACCGGCGGCCGCGTCGTCACCGGGGGCGTCACGACCGGGGCCGTCACCGTCGGCTTCGGCGGCGGCGTCACCACCGGGGACCTCGACGGCGGCCTCGTCACCGGCGGCGTCACCACGGGCGCGGAGGTCGACAACGGCGGCCTCGTCACCGGCGGCGTCGCCACCGGGGGGACCGTCGCCGAGGGTCGCGGCGTCACCGGCGGAGTCACCACCGGGGCCGTCAACGACGGCTTCGGCGGCGGCGGCGTGACCGTCGGCGGCTTGGCGGTGGTCGTCGGCGGCTTGGTCGAGGTGGGAGGCGGCGTGCCGGTCGGCGGCTTCGTGGGCGAGGGTTTCGGGGGCGGCGGCTTCGTGGTCGTCGTCGGCGGCGGCTTCGTCGTGGTGGTGGGCGGTGGCTTCGTGGTCGTCGTCGGCGGCTTGGTGGTGGTGGCCGGCGGCGTCGTCGTGGGCCTGGTCGTGGTCGTCGGCGGTGTCGTCTGGAAGTTCTGGCTCGGGGTCGGTGGGACCACCCGGCCGTACGTGAGCTGGTACTGACCGGCGAGCGTGTCCACCACCTCGAACATCTGGGCGGTCATCGGCTTGACGTACTCGGTCGAGCTGATCGCGACGAGCCCGGTGTCGGTTACCCCCGCGCCGTTCGCCTTGGCGATCTCCGCCCAGCCGACGTCGATCGTCTCCATGGCGTTCTGCGCCCAGGCGAGGTAGTTGGCGCTGTTCCAGAGCTGGTCGGGAACCGATCCGGTGCCCCCGCTGCCGCCCCCGCCGGCGATCCGTTCGGCGTTGGCCCCGAGGTAGTCGGCGAACAACTGCATCTTGGCGAGGAACGCCTCGGCGGCCACTCCCGCCCACGCCCGGTCCTCGCCCGCGATCGCGTGCGCCTGGTCGTAGATGAACGACTCCAGCCAGGACAGCAGCTCGTACGCGTACTGGAAGGCGCCGTAGGCGTCGGCGAGGGACTGCGCGTCGACGATGCCGCTGGCGATCGCCGTCTTCTCCGCCCCGGAGATGGCGGTGGCCGACACCCCGACGACCGATGCCTTCAGCTTCTTCCACTGCGGCGGGTCGCTGTTGGCCCAGTCGACGTAGTCGTTGAGATCCTTGGCGGTGGCCGCCGTGCTGCCGAAGACGGCGTCCGGATCGATGTTCGGCCGCTTCCAGTCGGCATCGGGGTCGGAGTTGTTGTCCGCCACGGTTCATCCTCGATCCATCTGAAGTACGACCGGCTGGCTACGGCCGGCTCTTCCCTACGGCTGGTCGGTGGTGCCCTCGTCGTCGCCGTCGCCACCGGTCGAGCCGCCCGGCACGCCCGAACTGTTGTTGCCGTAGTCCTTGAACATGCCGATCTTGGACCAGGTGTCCCGCATGGCGTTGTCGAACCTGGCGGCGGTCAGCTTGTTGAGGTCCTCGGCGCTCTCGTATTCCCGCAGCATGGCGCGCAGGTTCCTGGCGAGGCCGACGAGTGCCTGGTCGACCGCGTTGAGGAAGCCGATGGTGTCGCCCTTGAGGCCGTAGTTGGTGGTGGAGCCGCTGGGTCCGGTGATCACCTCCCGCAGGGCGACGGCGTGCCCGAAGGTGCCCGGTTTGATGTCCAGCACCGACAGTTTCCGCACCGCCTGGGTGAGTGACCCGTCCTCGGTGATGCTCTCGATCTGTCGGCAGAAGTATTCGATGGCCGCCGAACTGATGACGACCTCGCCCCGGTCGCCCGACCTTCCGTACACGCCCGTCGGCGGCTCGAAGTCGATGGGCGGCTTGTCCGTGTAGTGGCGCTCCGGGTCGTAGTCGCCGGGGTCGGGGGCCGGATTCTCGACGAGCTTCTCCCACTTGTCCTGCGGGAGGATGTGGTCCCGGTAGTAGATCCAGATGTTGGTCTCGTACTGGGTGTACTCGTTGTCCATGAAGTTGTCTGCGGCGTCCTCCCGCATACGCACCACGGTGTCGAACGCCCAGCCAGGATAGTGATCGCCGTCGAATCGGTCGAGCAGCCTCAGGCTCTTGATGGCTTCGTCGTTCGGCGTGCTGTAGTCGACCATCTGACCTCCAGAACACGATGACCAGGAATGGTGCCGATCGGGTGGGCGTCGAGGCCGCCGTCACGCGGCAGCCCCGACGCGCGGTCACCCGCCCCGGACGTCGTTCCAGATCTTCGCCGCGTTCTGTTCGGTGGTGCCGTAGTTGTCCGCGATGCTGAGCAGCGTCTGCCGCGCCGAATCCAGCGCGACCGTCATCTGGGCGGCCGCCGCGTTCCAGGCCGCCTTCGACACCTGGTACTGCTCCTGCGCCGCGCCGGTCCATTCGGCGAGCGTCCGCTCGACGCTGCCCTCCATCTCGGCCAGCGCGGAGGTGATACGCCCGTTGATCCCGTTCATGTCGGTCAGCGTGGCGTCGGCCTGGGTGAAACTGAAACGGTAGTTCGACATCGGTCAGATCCTTTCTCGACGGTTCGGTCAGAAGCCCGGCAGCGCCTGTGCGAAGGACGCCGCCGTGGAGGACGCCTCGTCCTCGGCGGCCGAGTAGGACCGGGTGTTGACACCCATGGTCTCCATGATGGTCAGCAGCTCGTTGATCACCTTCTGGAACGCGTTCTCCCAGGCGTCCATGGCCGCGTTGAACTGAGCCGACGCCTCACCGGTCCAGGACGCCTGCAGCATTCCCATCTGGTCGTTGACGTTGCGCAGGTGAGTGGTGAACTCCTCTGCCCGGCTGGCGAACTCCTGGGCCGCCTGCTGCATGCCCGGTTCGTTGGTCTGCACCACTGGCATCGTCACAGCGAATCTCCTCCGAACGGTCGTTCCGCGATGACGCCGCGCGGTCCGCGATCCGGTTCCGCCGGCGTCGGCGACAGTTTTGCCAATCGACCCGCCCGTCGGGAGGCTTCCGCCGACGGGACTGCCCGTTCGACGCCCCGGATTGCCTCCCGGTGCCTTGTCGGCACACTCGGGAAGATCCGCTGCCTGTTCCGCCCTGATCGGTCGTCGGCGCCTTGGCCACGGCCGCCGCCGGTCCTGTACTGGGGGCCGCGTCCGGCGAAGGAGGAGCGCGTGGAGTTCAGCGAGCGCATCGAAAGCCTGTTCCAGCGGTACCAGCAGCAACGCGACGGCCTCGGCGCCCTGCGGCGGCGGATGCGGTCGATCGCCGTCACCCGCACGTCGCCGCGGCGCGAGGTGTCCGTGACCGTGGGGCACAACGGCGTCGTCTCGGACATCTCCTTCCCCACCAACGCCTACCGCCGGCTCGCGCCGGCCGAGCTGCGCACCCTGCTCATGCAGACCATCGGGGAGGCGAGGGAGGAGGCCCAGTCGCAGGCCGCGGCGGTCATCGCGCCCCTGCTGCCGGACGGGCTGAACGCCCGGGACCTGATCAGCGGCGACGTGGACACCGACACGCTGCTGCCGCCGCAGCCACGAATGGTCAACAGCGTCCGGCAGCAGCTGGGGCTGGGGCGGGTGTCGGGATGAGCGGCGACCTCTTCGTCGACCCGGAGGGCCTGGGCCGCCTCGGGGACCAGTACCGCGGCCGGGCGGACGCGTTCCGCCAGCTCCAGGCGTACATCGAGGCCCTGCGCCACACGTACGGGACCAGTTGGGGCACCGACGACCTGGGCCAGCAGTTCGCCGAGAAGTTCGTCGCCGGGCTGCTCGCGCTGGAGAACATCGTCGGCGCGGCGGCCGACACGCTCGACTACACGGCCGACGGCCTGACCGTCTCCGGCACGACCTTCCGGGGCGCCGACGACGATGCGTACGGCGCCGGCCGCAAACTCGGGACCGTCCTCGGGAACCTCCGCCCGAACTCCGGCACCAACCCCGCCACGGACAACCGCCGCTACGAGAAGCTACGGCCGGCGCTGCTGCGTACCGTGCCGGACCGACTGGAGCCGGAACGGCTGAGGCCAGGGCTGGTCCTCACCGTGCCGGCGGGCACGCTCAGCTCCTCGGTCCTCGCCCCGGCCCTGCCGCCGGACGCCGAGGTCATGGTCGGCGGCGTGCCGGTGGGCGACCACCAGCAGGTGGTGTACTTCCGGGAGGTCGCGCCGGGCACCGTGCGGGTGGACACCAACCACTACCGCGCGATCACCCCCCTGCCGCCCGGGACGGACGTGCGGCTGGGCGGCACACCGTTCGAAGTGAAGGACGGCTACCAGCTGTTTCTGGTGGAACGCGCGCCGGCCGACGATCCGCCCGCCGGGCCCACGTACGTCGACTACCACCCCGACGGCACGTCCGAGCCGTACGGCACGGCTCAGGGATAGCGCCCGATGCCCGACCTGCACATCTCGACCGACCCGGAATGGCAGTGGGTCTACGACGCCATCCTCTACGGCGTCGGCGAGGAATACCCGGAGGCGGACCCGACCGCCCTGCGCCAGATGGGTGACGAGCTGCTCGCCTTCACCAACACCCTCAACGAGGAGGTGGCCGGGACCGCCGGCCTCGCGGGCAACATGCCCGCGCTCCTGAGCGGCGACGCGGCGCAGGCGTTCGAGCACTTCGCGCAGAGCCTCACCACGAACGTGCCGGTCGCCGGCGACATCTCCACCGCCCTCGGGCAGAGCGCCTACGACTTCGCCCTCGACGCGGAGCAGACGCAGTACAACATCGCCATCGCGATGTTCACCACGCTGTGGGACGTCTTCCTGGCCCTGTCCGGCGGAGCGAGCGCCTTCATGGTGCCGGCCCTGATCCGGACCGGCAGCGAGATCGTCAGCACCCTGATCGCGCAGTTGCGCAGCCGCATCCTGCAACGCATCGCCAACCTGACGTTCGACGCCATCGGCGAGGGTTTCGAGGAGCTGTGGCAGGGCCTGGCCGCCCAGGGCCTGCAGATGGCCGAGGGCAACCGGGACAAGATCGACGGCAACGACGTGCTGCTGGACTTCCTCGCCGGCATGCTGATCGGGGCGACGGCGAGCGGCGTGATGCAGGCCGGCGCCAAGTGGTTCCCCAAGGTCGGCACCCACCGGTACGGCCAGGAGATCTTCGCCGCAGCCGGCGAGCTCCTCGGCGAGACCTTCCTCTGGGGGATCCTCGGCGGCGACTTCAACCCGGGTGCCACGGTGACCTCGTCCGTCATCACCGGCTTCACCCAGCAGTGGGCCGAGGACCTCGGCCAGCACGTCCGCCCCGGGCCGCAGTCCGGGCCCGGCGGCCACGGCCAGGGCGGAGACGGCATCGGGGACCCGGCCGGCCTGGACGGCCCGAAGACCGACCGGTCCGGCCCCGGGCAGGACCCGTGGCGGCCGGGCGACGACTCCCCGGCAGGGCAGTCCGGCGCGGACGGGCCGGGCGGCGACCCGCCCCCGTACGAGCAGCCGCTCCCGTACGACGACGTGACCGGGGGCCCGCTGCCGGTGACGGACGGTGGGCTGCCCGGGGGACAGGGGCGCGAGCCCGGCGCGCAGCGCCCCGGCCCGCCGACGAACATCGACGACGAGCCGGAGCCGCGCTCGACCACGGGCGGCTCGACGGACCCCACCGGCCGGCGCGAACCCCCGCCCGTGACCCGGGACCCCGTCGCCGAGGCCGGGCCCCGGACCCGCGACGAGACGCCGCCGACCCGCGACGGCGCGCCTGGCGACCCCGCGCCCTTGGACCCCGCGCCTGTCACCGGCCCGCCCGCCACCCACGAGTCCGTCACCCGCCCGCCCACCGGCCCGGGCGACCTGCCCGCCGGCGGGGACGCGCCGCCGCTGGACCCGCCCACCGACGGGGACACGCCGCCCGTCGACCCGCCCACCGACGGGGAGACGCCGCCCGTCGACCGGGACGGCCCCTCCCGCGGTCCCGAGCACGCGCCGCAGCAGCCCGGTGAGCAGCCGTCCACCCTCGACCCCGGGCGCGCCGACCCTGGCGAGACGCCGTCCCCGTTGGGCGACACACCCGGTCCGGCCGACCCGGAACACCGTGTCGGCGACCCGGAGCACCGCCCTGCCGGCCCCGAGAACCGTCTCGACGGCCCGGAGCACCGCTCCCCGGGCCCGGAGAGCCACTTCGGCGACCCGGAGAGCCGACCCGGCGACCCGGAGGCGCGCCCGCACGGCCCCGGCGGCCACCTGCCCCCGCCCGTGGACACCGGTCTGCGGGGCGGCCCGCTCCCCCAGGACGCCGAGGGCGTCACCGCCGGGCCCACCGGCACCCCGCGCGGTCTCGACGGCCCGGCTCCCCTCGGCGGCCCGCCCGTGCCGACGGGCCCGGCCGACGAACGGCCCGACCAGCGCCGGGCAGGTGGGGGACCAGCTCAGCGCCGCGCAGGTCGACGAGCTGCTGGATGACGGCCACCTGCGCGAGCTGATGACGGCCTTCTACAACGCCGCCTACGTCCACCACGC